>JBAYNQ010000052.1:0-7715 GCA_041678705.1 Candidatus Omnitrophota bacterium | reverse complement strand
ATTAGCAGGAGTGCCTACGCTTCTTATAGATAGGGAAGGCTGGCCGGTAAGTTCATTATACAAGCTGGGAGAAAAAGTAGTGTTTACTGATTGGTCGAGTCTATGGCGTATATGTCAGGATCATTGGCGGACTCCGGGAGGGGTTCCAGGTTTTGGTGATTGGTCTTTAATGCTTGAAGAGCTAGATCCTTTCAGAGACGGCCATGCCGCCCAAAGGATAGGCACTTATCTTCAATGGCTCCTGGAAGGATTTAAAAGCGGATTAAAAAGGGATGAGGTGTTAGCTCAAGCTGCCTGTCGTTATGCCCAGACTTGGGGTAAAGATAAGGTATTTGAATTCAAAGGCACACCGTTTTCAGAAAAGTTATCTAATGGGGATTTAGATAAGGTTTTAGTTAAAAGCCCCGGCGAAAAATTTGTATAGACTATGGCAGTAGTAACTATTATTGAAGGAAACAGAAACTTAAGGCATTTTCTTAAAAATGCTTCTGCCGTGGTTGTAAGCGGCGGAGCGTATATTGCCTATAGGCAGAGCCTCAAGGAAGGCTCACAACTTTTACGTGAAAAAGGCTTCAAAGAAGCATCTTCGGAAAAAAATTTTAGTGAAGGTTCTTTCCGGGAGCAGTTTGCCCGTGAATATGTTGATTTAATCGGGCAGGCCGGCCAGAATTGTGACAACATAAAGTGGTGGGCTACTACGATTTCTTCAAAAGAGAGATTTACCTCCGGCTTATCCGGAATGCTTGAAGAGTTTTTATTCATAACGGAAATTATTAAAGAAAAAAGGTTCGAGCAGCTAGTTATATTGAATCCGTCATGGGTTATTATTCCTTCACTTAGAAGTTTTATAGCGGGCTTAAGCATTAGGCAGATATATTTATTAACCCCTTTGAACAAATGGAAGGAAATAATTTATTTTTACTTTCGGAGGCTGGCAGGTATTTTTTATCACAGTATACGGGTTTTTTTTCGGGCGATTTACTGCCGTAGGAAATTGAGTAAGAGACTAAAAGTTTATCTTAACAGCAATTCGGGCAGTTATGTTTTGAAAAATTTTATATATGATCATTCTTTTGGAAAAGACGGCTTCTATAAAGATGTGTTTTTTGGGACACTGCCGCAATTTTTAAGGGAAGATAAAAATCTATTAGTATACACCTGCATCCTGGGCAATTATAGAAATTGCATAAACAGAATAAAAGACAATAAAGAATTTTACATCGCACCTGTGGAATACTTTATTTCATTGAAAGATATTTTTTCTGCCGCCGGGCGGCTTATTTGGGGTAAAGTTAGTATAAAAAATGAGGCTTATTTTTTTGGATCAGACGTTAAAGCTATTTTGAACAATGAGCTTGTTAGGACGTTTAACGGCATACAGCTTTATCAATTCCTGCATTATTGGAGTATGAGCAATTTGCTGAGATACACAAACATTAAAACTTTTGTGCTGACTTATGAAAATAAATCCTGGGAAAGGATGTGCATTTTAGCATTAAGAGAAAAATCTCCCGCTACAAAAATTGTAGGCTATCAGCATACGGTTGTGCCTCAGGCATCAGCCAATATGTTTGTCAGTGCTCATGAGAAATCACGCGGGCTTGTGCCTGATAAGATTTTTACCGTGGGTGACGCCACCAGGCTGATTATGCAAAAATACGGCAGCTATGACGGTAATATTATTGAAACAGCCTGCGGCTTAAGGTTTGACTATCTTTCCAGGGTATCTTTGCTTGAGCGTAAAAACATATCCAATATTCTTTTGGCGGTTGAAGGAATATTTGAGGTGTATAAGGTTGTCAATTATTTGATGTGCCAGTTAAAGGATAATAAGCATTATAAAGTAGTCATACGTACACACCCGGTACTTCCCTTAAATGCTTTTAAGCATAAGCTGAAATATGATGTCGGCAGCCTGGGTAATTTCAGTTTATCACAGGGGGTTTCGCTTCTGGAAGATATAAAACGCACTGATTTAGTTGTTTACTGGGGCAGCAGCGTAGCCTTGGAAGCTTTAGCTATGGGCAGGCCTGTAGTTCATTTCGATAACGGCTCAGTTTTAAGCTATGACCCTCTTTTTGAGTGTGAATACTTAAAGTGGAAGGTTTGTGAGGAAGACAACTTTTTAGCACTGCTGGAGAAAATAGATTCTCTAAGTGAGCAGGATTTTATCTCGCAGAGAACTAAGGCCGGAGAGTATATAAGAAAATATTTCTATCCGGTTAGAGAAGATTGCCTCAGGCAATTTGCGGCAGTTTAGCCGCTGATTATTCCGCACAAAGCCTGAGGGAATTTGCTCTTTGCATAGAAGATAAAGATAATATAATAGAAAGAGTATTTTTGGTTTGTCAGGTAAAAATATGAAGATTCTGATTACAGGTATTACCGGATTTATTGGGAGTGTTTTATCCAAAGCTCTTATCAAGGAAGGCCATGATGTCCTTGGGGTTATTTATCTACCTCAGGAAAAAGAGATTTTAGAAAAAAGTCAGATAAGATATTTCCTGGATAATAATAATTCCCGTGACTTGATGGATTTTTTCAACCGGGAAGCTTTTGACGGGGTAATCCATCTGGCAGCCTGTTATTATTTAGAGCATACCCCGGAGCAGATAGAAAATCTGGTTACTTCTAATGTATTATTTTCTACCAGGATTCTGGATGCTGCGGTTAGAGGCGGTGTTAAGTGGTTTATAAATACCGGAACTTTCTGGCAGAATTTAAATAATAAGGAGTATTCGCCGGTTAATCTTTATGCGGCGACGAAAGAAGCTTTTAAGTCTATTGCGAAGTATTATATAGATAATTCAGAAATTGATTTTGTAACTCTTAAACTATTTGATACCTACGGGCCCACGGATACCCGGAGCAAGGTATTTAATATATGGAAGAGGATTTATCAAAGCGGAGAGTCGTTTGATATGTCTGCCGGGGATCAGTTTATGGATATCGTGCATGTCGATGATGTAGCCGCAGCTTATATTAAGACGGCAGAACTGCTCTCTAAAGATGTTTCAGGCGGGTTATCCGGCGAAGAGTTTGTTGTCTCGACAGGTTCACCAAAGAAACTTAAAGAAATAGCAAAAATCTTTTCCGAGGTCTGCGGAAAGAAGCTGAATATTAATTGGGGTGCTAAACCGTATAGAAAAAATGAGGTTATGAAGCCACCGGAGTTGGGAAAAAGAGTCTCCGGATGGAAGCCCAGGGTTTCTCTTAAGGAAGGCATAGCGGAATTACTGGCTGATTTAAAGGATTAGTTGAATAGTAAAGCAGGTGGAGAAATACAGAATGAAAAAAGTGTTTAAAACTGTGATTGCCGGTTATGGGTATATGGGCCAAATTCGGCGCAAGGTTATTGAGAATAACCCCAGTCTGGAGCTGATAGGAATATGTGAAACTGATGCTGCAGCAAGAGAGAAAATACAGGGCTGCGAGGCTTTTGATTCTTTTGAGAAAGCGCTTGACTGCGGCCCGGATATAGTTTTTGTATGTACACCCAATTGTTATTCTCCGCAGATATGCATTGAAAGTATGCGCCGAGGCAAACATGTTTTTTGCGAGAAGCCGCCAGGGAGAAACTTAGAAGATGTGAAAAGTATAATAGCGGCTGAGGGTCAAGGAACAAAGCTTATGTTTGGCTTTAACCATCGTTTTCATCCCGCTGTAATAAAAGCAAAAGTTATTGTCGACAGCATGAGGCTGGGGGAGGTAATCGGGATGCGAGGGGTTTACGGCAAATCAGGCGGGATGAATTTCTCTCAATCCTGGAGGAATGATAAAAATACTTCAGGCGGAGGGATATTGCTTGACCAGGGTATACATATGCTGGATATTTTTCGCCATTTCTGCGGCGACTTTCAAAGTGTTAAATGTTTTATGAGCAACCGGTTCTGGAAATTCGATATCGAGGATAACGCTTACGTGATATTACAAAACCAGAAACAACAGAATGCTCTTCTGCATTCTTCGGCCACCCTTTGGAGGCATGCTTTCCAGCTTAATATTATACTGGAAAACGGGTATTTGTTGATTGAAGGCCTTCTTTCTAAAACAGGAAGCTACGGCAGAGAAAAGCTTATTATAGGTAAGCGTCAGTTTGAAGATGAAGCCCTGGCTTTGGGGAATCCTTCGGAAGAAGTTATATATTTCGATAAAGACCTATCATGGGATATTGAAGTAGAAGAATTTATAAAGTGCATCCATAATAATACCAAAGTCATCATGAGCTCTTCAGCCGATGCTTTGGGGGTTATGGAGATTATCGATAAAGCGTATAAAGACGCAGAAGCAAAAAGGAGGCCGGACGGTGAGAAATATTGTTGTTTTTGATGAATATGGCCAGGTTGACCTTAAGCCTTCGAAGTTGCTGGATGAATATATACGGCTTAGCGAGAAAGATGTTTTTTCTTTACTGATAAAAGACAAGAAGCTTGAGAGTTGTGCCTGTCCGGGCTGCGCTTTAAGTGAAAGCAGTAATAGCTTCGAAAAATTCGGGCTAACTTACCATGAGTGTTCTTCCTGCGGGACATTATATGTATCTCCCCGGCCCGTCCGCAAAGCTATAAACGAGTATTACCTTTATTCTTCAGCCAGAAAATTCTGGCGCGATGAACTTTCCCGGGCAACGGAAGAAAAGAGAAGGCAAAAGATAATCAAGCCCCGTTTTGACTGGGTAGTTGATTCGACCAGAGAATACCTTCCCGGCGCAAAGCACCTGGTAGATGTCAATACCGTTCAGTATGAATACGTACAGGAAATGGCCTTGGCCGGATTGTTTGAGAAAAAAACACTTCTGAATCCTTATCTGGATTTAAGCCGCCGGAAGTTGCCGGCAGGCATAGAGAAAGCAAAAAACGCAGGAGATGAGCTAAACTTAAAAGCAAAAGCGGACGCGATATTGCTTTTTGAAGTTATTGACCGTGCCTTCAGCGTTGATGATATTCTTGGCAGGGCAAGGAAGTTGCTTAATCCGGGAGGCCTGGTATTTATTACTGCGATTCTTGCTTCAGGCTTTGACTTGCAAATATTGCGGGAGAGTGCAGAGAATCTTTATCCGCCGGACAGGATGAATGTATTTACGGTGGAAGGTATGAAAATGTTATATGAAAGAAATGGTTTTGAATGCATGGAATTCAGCACTCCCGGCATACTTGATGTAGAAATCGTCCGGGATATGGCCCGAAGAAGGCCGGATATAAAGATGTCTAAATTTATGAAATATGTTCTTAAGAGCAGGGGGCAGGATGTCCGGTCGGCTTTTCAGGAATTTTTACAGGCTAATCTGCTGAGCTCTTACGGCAGGATTATTATAAGAAAGAAGGGAGATTAAGTATGTCATACGTAGAGCAGTACTTAAAAGATGCAGCTTCTATCATTGCTAAAATCGATACGGTACAAATCGAGAAGATTATAGATATACTTATTGAATTAAGGCACAATCACGGCCGGATATTTTTTATAGGGGTAGGCGGAAGTGCCGGGAACTGTTCTCATGCAGTCAATGATTTCAGGAAAATAGGCGGTTTCCAGGCTTACACTCCCGCGGATAATGTTTCTGAGTTGACAGCTCGCACCAATGACGAAGGGTGGGTAACCGTTTTCGTCGAATGGCTGAAGACCAGCCGTCTTGATTCAAAAGACGCGGTATTTGTTTTATCGGTGGGTGGAGGCAGCAAAGAAAAAGATATAAGCGCCAACATTGTTTATGCGCTTGAGTACGCGAAGGAACATAAAGCTAAAATTCTGGGCATAATAGGAAGAGACGGTGGTTATACGGCCAAGGTTGCTGACGCCTGCGTGGTTGTACCGCCGGTTAATGCCGTGAGTATTACTCCTCATACTGAATCTTTCCAGGGAGTTATCTGGCATTTGATAGTTTCCGACCCCAGGATTATGCAGATGAGTAATAAGTGGGAGAAAACTTTGGGGAAATAATGTGGAATATCAAACCTCTAACCTAAAAACCCAAAATAAATCCCAAATTCAAAGAACCAAAGATGACCATGTTATGAATAATGCCAAAGTATATGATATAAGAGAAAGATTATTGATATTCGGACGAAAAATATTAACATTGTGCAGAAAGCTTCCTAGGACGCCAGAGGCAGGTAAGATTAGAGGGTAGTTGTCTGGTGCGGCGACATCTATGGGGGCGAATTTTGAAGAAGCTGATGGAGCAGTAACTAAGAAAGACTTTATTAATAAAGTTAGTATAGCAAGAAAAGAAGCCAAAGAAACTAGATATTGGCTGAGACTTATTGAAAAGTTTATATTGATGAGAAAGAAATATCAGCAGACATCAAAGAAGCCGAAGAGATTATAAAAATACTGAGCAGTATTCTTAAAAGATCCGGGGTGTTGCGCCGTCGTTAAATTTAGTTATTTGAATTTGAGTAATTGAATATTATTCTATAGTTTGAAGTTTATACAAGGAGGTTCTATGGCTATATTCATCGATACCGGAAAAATTAAAGAAATCGAGCGGTTCCACAAGATGGGTTTAATCAGAGGGGTGACTACCAACCCGACGATACTTGTCAAAGACGGCCTTAAAGGCGGCATGTCGCAAGTAAAGAGGCACTCTATTGAAATAGCCGAATTAATCAAACCCTATCCGCTTTCCGTGGAAGTTACAACTAACGATAGGGATGATATGCTTTCGCAGGCCAGAGAGTTTTCCGGCTGGGCCGAAAATATTGTGGTAAAAATAACTGCTCACGGCCCGGAAGGCGAGCTGGATAATATGGAAGTAGTCCATGAACTTGAGACTAAACATAATATCAGAGTCAATGTAACGGCAATGATGAGCGCTCAACAATGCTTCTTGGCTAGCTTGGCCGGAGCAAGTTATGTTTCCATATTCGGCGGCCGGGTAAATAATATGGGCTATAACGCTGTAGAAGAGATAAAAAAATTACGCAAACTTTTAGATGATTTCAGGCTTAAATCTCAGATTATAGTCGGCTCAACACGGGAAGTCCTCAATATCATAGAATGGTTGTATGCCGGTGCGCACATAGTTACGGCTTTGCCCAAGCTTATCGAGGGGATGCTTATACACCCTTATACAAAAGAGACTGTGCGTATGTTTTTAGATGACAGTTTAAAATTAAAGGAGCAGATGAGCCATGAAAGAATTGAACAAGAGGCGTTATAACTTTAAGAAAAAACTAAAGAATCGCGAAAAGGTTTTTGCCGCCTGGACTTCACTGGCACATCCTTCGATAACGGAGATTTTCTGTAAGATAGATATAGACTTTGTAGGCATAGATATTGAGCACAGTACCATAAGCCAGGAACAATCCCAGAGGATTATCGCGGCTTCCCAGGGCAGCGGGAAATTGTGTTTGCCGCGGGTTGCTACTCATAATATGGAGATGATAAAACGCCTTCTGGACTCAGGCGCGGACGGAATAATTGTCCCTATGGTTTCTAATGCCCGGGAAACCGAACAGATAATCTCATGGTGCTGCTATCCTCCGGAGGGTAAAAGAGGTTTTGGTATATCCCGGGCTCAAGGGTATGGGTTTGATTTTAACGAGTATATATCCGATTGGAACAAAGTAATGACATTGATACTTCAGATAGAATCAATCGAAGCTGTCAGGAACATAGAATCGATACTTTCTTACGATAAAGTCGATGGAGTAATGGTAGGGCCTTATGATATATCCGGCTCTCTGGGTATACCGGGGCAGCTGGAACATTCTAAAGTT
>JBAYNQ010000051.1:0-7792 GCA_041678705.1 Candidatus Omnitrophota bacterium | reverse complement strand
CTGGGGTCGCCTTCAAAAGGTGTTCCTCCCGGCTCAACAACATCGCAAAACATCCGCGCCACCGGGCCATCTTCTTTTATCCAGGGTATAATTTGGAAAGTGTCAGGGTCAGGTTTAACCAGCATGTCGGACTCTTCAATTCTGGAAAAACCCTCAATAGACGAGCCATCAAAACCCATACCGTCACGCATGGCTCCAGAAAGCTCCTCTACCGGGATATCAAAGCTTTTCAGAAAACCCAGAACGTCCGTAAACCAGAGCCTTAAAAATTTAACTTTTTTGGATTTTACAATACGTAAAACATCCTGTTTGGTCATTTATTTATCCTCCTGGAATTAAAAGCGGTTAATTACAGGCACATTCTATCAGGCTTTAATATTAAATCAACTCCTTTCCGTTTCTCCTAAGCTCAGGGCTATAGTTTAACTATTTTTACTATCCTGAGTATGTTAAAGAAGAATACTGAGCACAATTGAGCTTATCAATGCACTTTTGCCAGTTATTGGAGAGTAAAATTTAATAACTTTTTTGACTGTAAACAATGAGCATCTAAAAAGCCAGCGCCAGCTAACCTGGCTATTTAGTAGCCTGATATATAGCGTAAGCCGCACCCGCGGATACAGCCGCACCCAGCAAAGCGCAGCCCTGCAAAAAAGGCATAGCAAGTAAAAATATAATTAATAAAGCTTTTCTCATTTCTAAGCCTCCATCTTCAGTATTTTTTCCTGACTGACCCAAAAAAGTCAAATAGTTATCTTCGTGCTGATACCGCTATTTAACTTTTCTATCGGATAATTATATCAGAAAAGAAGACTGATGAAAACTCTTATCTCTCTATAAACATAAAAAATAAACCGCTCAAACTACTATCAAAAAACATTCGGTAGTCTGAGCGGAATCTTTCTCTGTTCAAAAAATCGCAGCCTGCGTTCCTAAACCAGGCCCTGCGCCATCATCGCCCGTGCCACTTTCATAAATCCGGCGATATTCGCTCCATTAACAAGATTGCCGGGTGTTTTATATTCTTCAGCAGCCTGTTTAGCCGAGCTGTAGATATCAACCATAATTTGATGCAGTTTTTTATCTACCTCTTCAAACGTCCAGGATAGGCGCTGTGAATTCTGAGCCATTTCCAAACCGGATGTAGCCACCCCTCCGGCATTAGCGGCTTTTCCAGGGCCATAACAAATACCGCTCTTAAGAAAAACTTTAACTGCTTCCGGAGTAGAAGGCATGTTCGCGCCTTCAGCTACAGCTATGCAGCCGTTTTTAACCAATTCTTTTGCGCCTTTTTCGTCCAACTCGTTCTGGGTCGCACAAGGCAAGGCAATGTCGCATTCGATATTCCATATATTTGAACAACCTTCTATGTATTTAGTTGTGGAGTGATGCTCCGTGCATACTTTTATGCGCTTTCTTTCAATTTCTTTAATGCATTTGACGGTTTCTAGATTTATGCCATGTTTATCGTATATTACTCCGTTAGAATCAGACATGGCCACAACCTTTGCCCCCAGTTGTGTAGCTTTTTCATGAGCATAAATAGCCACATTTCCGGAACCGGATATAACTACACTTTTGCCGGCGAACGACTCCTTGCGATCTTTCAGCATTTCTTCGCAAAAATAAACGCAGCCATAACCGGTGGCCTCGGTGCGGGCAAGAGACCCTCCAAAATCAAGGCCTTTGCCGGTAAGTATCCCGTTAAAAAGCTTAGTTAGCTTTTTCCACTGTCCAAACATATAACCGACCTCACGCCCGCCCACTCCTATGTCGCCGGCCGGAACATCGGTATCAGCACCTATATAACGGTAGAGCTCATTCATAAAACTTTGGCAGAACCTCATCACTTCGGAATCAGATTTTCCTTTAGGATCGAAATCGGAACCGCCTTTGGCACCGCCCATCATTAAACCGGTTAAGGAATTTTTAAATATCTGCTCAAAACCCAAAAATTTTATTATGCCGGAATAAACCGAAGGATGAAAACGTATCCCGCCTTTGTAAGGCCCGAGAGCTGAATTAAATTGTATACGAAAACCCCGGTTAATATGTATCCTGCCGGCATCATCCTGCCAGGGAACTCGAAAAGCTATCTGGCGCTCAGGCTCTATTATTCTTTCCAGAATAGCATTTTTTTCAAATTCCGGATGCTTTTCTATAACCGGCCGTAAAGACTCTAGGACTTCGGCTACTGCCTGGTGAAATTCCGGCTCGCCATGATTGCGCTTTAAAGCAATATCAATAACTTTTTGTATGTAATCATTCTTCTTATTCATATCTCTGCCCCCTTTTATTTACCTTGCTTAGAAAGACTTTCAATAATACCTTTGGCTGCTTTTTTTGCCATGCCCATAGCCTCAATCACAGTTCCTTCTCCGCCTACGATATCGCCACCGGCGAAAACCCCTTTTATTGAGGTTTCCATGGTCTCGGGATCAACGATTACATCACCGTATTTATCCGTTTTAAGTTCCGGGGTCACACTGGTCAATATTTTGTTAGCGCCCAGGCCAACAGCAACAATTGCAGCGTCGCAATCGTTTATAAACTCGCTTCCTTTAATAGGAATCGGCCTGCGCCTTCCGGAAGAATCCGGTTCACCCAATTCACACTCAAGAGATTTAATCTTTTCTACACAGCCGGCTTCATTGCCGCTGAAGCTAAGCGGCTGGGTTAATACTTTAATCTTAACACCCTCCTCTTTAGCATGTTCTATCTCAAGCCTGCGAGCCGGCATCTCAGTTTCTGTGCGCCGGTAAAATATCGTGGTATCGCCCGGTATATTATTCATTTTTTGAAGCCTTATCGCTACTCTGGCGGCATCCATAGCGGTATTTCCTCCGCCGATAACAACCATCTTTCTCCCTACAGTTACCGGAGTATGGAATTCAGGAAATTTATAAGCTGACATAAGATTGACCCTGGTAAGAAATTCATTAGCAGAATAAATATTACAAAGATTTTCTCCCGGAATCCCTAAAAAAGACGGGATTCCCGCGCCAAGGCCTAAAAAAACGGCTTCGAAACCTTCTTTAAAAAGTTCCTGCAGGCTTAAAGTTTTGCCGATAATAAAATTGGTAACTATCTCAACGCCGAGCTCTTTGAGCTGGTCTATTTCAAAATCCAGTATATTTCTGGGCAGCCTAAACGGCGGTATACCGTATCTTAAAACGCCTCCTGTTTTATGCAAACCCTCAAAGATGACAACCTTAAGCCCGCTTCGCGCCAACTCTCCGGCGGCGCACAGGCCTGCGGGGCCAGAGCCAACTACTGCTACCTTACGATTGCCAGTTGTAGGTTTTTGATTGACGACCGTCTTTGCATTGTTTTTTGAACCATAATCACCTACAAAACGTTCAAGAAAATGAATGTTTATAGCTCTTTGGCTGGCAAAGGGAGACCCTTTCTTAGTCAAAATGCAGGCTTTACGGCACTGGTATTCTGCCGGACAAACTCTTCCACAAATAGAAGGAAAATTGCTTTTTTGACGAATAGTGGAATACGCCCCTTGAAAATCCTTATTGATTATCTGCCCTATAAAGGCCTTGACATCAATGCCCACGGGACAACCTGAGCTACATACAGGATTTTTACACTGAAGGCAGCGCGAAGCTTCTGCCAAAGCTTCTTGCTCAGTATAGCCTAACACCACTTCCTCAAAACCATTAGCCCTCTGACTGGCTTCTACTTCTTTTACTTTTACCGGCTCTTTATTCATTTAATGTTTTTTAATCTACAGATATGTTTTTCTTTGTCTTCATAAACCTTGTTACGTTTCTCCAATTCCTGCCAATCAACGCCTTGAGCTTCAAATTCCGGCCCATCAACGCAGGTAAATTTAACTTCACCGTTTACAGTAACCCTGCATCCGCCACACATGCCGGTAGCATCCACCATAAGGGCATTCAATGAAACTAGAGTTTTAATGCCAAAGTTTTTGGTTACCGAACTGACAGCCTTCATCATCGGAATAGGCCCCACGGCATATATTAATCCGTATTCGCTATTAGACGTCGGGTGTTGCGTAAGCGTTTCTTTTAAGATGTCTGTAACAAAACCCTTCTGCCCGTAAGAACCGTCATCGGTCGCGATTTTTACATCATCGGAAACTTCACGTAATTCTTTTTCCAATATAAGTAAATCTTTCGTCCGGGCGCCTAAAATAGTTTCAACCCGGTTTCCGGCCGATTTAAGGCCTTTGGCCACAGGATAAATTTCTGCTATGCCTACACCCCCTCCAATAATAATGACTTTGCCGTAGTCTTTGATTTCGGTAGCATGGCCTAATGGCCCGACCACCGAATACAGGCTCTCACCAGCTTTCATAGCTCCAAGAAGTTTGGTGCTTAATCCGATTTCCTGAACAATCAGAGTTATAGTGCCTCTTTCTATGTCATTTTCTACTATAGTCAGAGGTATTCTTTCGCCATTTTCGCTTACCATCAAAGCTATAAACTGGCCGGGCCGGGCTTTTTTTGCTATAGCCGGAGCCAGCACTTTCAGCCGCGCAATCTTAACCCCTAAAGCCTGGAGAAGTGTGTTTGTTTCTATTATCTTCATATGTGTTTGTAAAAAAAAAGAGTGCCCCTTTCTGTAGAAAGGACACCCTTGTCCTAAAACGGATTTATTTTATAGCCGCCGTTTTTTTTGTCAAGAAAAAAATTAGAACTCATCATCTTTGAAACTCAAAACTTAAAACACAAGTTTATTGGCCGGCTAATAACCCTAATGCTACGGCAACAATAAAGCTGACCACGATACCGGCTATTGATATCCCGATAAAAATAGCCAGAAAAGCTTTTCGCAGTTTGATTTCAAATAAAGTTGCCGCTACGGTCCCCGTCCAGGCTCCCGTAACCGGCAAAGGTATCGCCACAAAAAGCACCAGCCCCCAGAAACCCCAGCGTTGGACCACTTTAGATTTTTTCTCAACCCTCTTAAACCACCAGGAAAAAAACTTCCCTACCACTTTTACATTTTCCAAGCGATGAAAAAAATAACGAAAAAATAAAAGTAACGGTAGTACCGGCAGAAGGTTTCCGGCTACAGCCAGGCAGTAAGCCTTGGGGAAAGAAAAACCAAATTGCAGCACTGCCAAAGGAACAGCCAGCCTGAGTTCAAAAATCGGTAAGGCCGCAATAAACATCAAGGCTATCTCTTTTGAAAAAATCGCTGCTAATAATGTTACGGTTTTACTCTTTATATCCATACTTACCCACCAGAGGAACAAATACGCATTCACAGAGGTTCTCTTTTCTTATTTTGTTTTGGCCCACCTTTTCAATCAAAACAAGCTCCTGGCCGCCTTCGGCACTTTCTAAAGGTGCAACGAGCCTGCCTCCGGGAGCTAACTGGTTCAATAATCCTTGCGGCAAAGCCGGCATAGCCGCGGTAACGATTATCCTGTCAAAAGGTGCTTGCTGCTTCCAGCCCTTGGAGCCATCTCCAATCTTAATCTTAACCTTATAGCCCAAGGAAAACAGCCTGCTTTCAGCTTCTCTAGCTAAAGAAGCGTGCCTTTCTATACTATAAACTTGAGCTCCTAAGCAGGCAAGAATAGCGGCCTGATAACCGCTGCCAGTTCCAACTTCTAAAACTTTTTGGCCCGGAACAAGCGCTAAGGACTCGGTCATAAGGGCAACTATGTAGGGTTGTGATATAGTCTGGCCTAGGCCGATAGGTAAAGGGGAATCGGAATAGGCGTTGCCTCTTTCTGAATCCGGAACAAAAAGATGCCTGGGGACTCCCAACAAAGCATTTACAACCGCGGCTTCCTTTATCCGACGGCCGAGAATCTGCCGGGAAACCATTTCCTGACGGTCCCTATATTGTCCGGCTTCTTTCATTTCTTAGTCGAAGCATAAATCTTACAAACCTTACAGTATCCACAAAGGGGCGAATTTTACTTTCTCTGTTCTTAAAATAGATGCTCTTGACAGGGATGCTTTTAATCTTGATCCCAAGCCGGGAAGCCTTAATAATAATCTCAGATTCTATTTCAAACTTATTCGCATTGATTTGGATACGTTCTAAAACATTTCTTTTTATCAAACGAAAACCGCATTGAGTATCGGGAATCTTTTGGCGCGCCTGATGAGATATCACCCAAGACATCAGGTTGTTAATGAAAACCCTTAATTTCGGCATTCCCAAAGGATTGCCCATGCGATTACCGACAACAAAACTTTCTCCCTGCCTGGCTTGAAAAAGAAATTGTTTGACATCGAAAGGGCTGTGTTGTCCATCGGCATCCATTGTAAAAACATAATCAAAAGCTGTGTTTTCCATCAAATACTGAATTGCCTTCTTTAAAGACATTCCCTTGCCGAGATTTTTTTCATTCTTTATGGCATAATCAGCTTTCTCTTTAGCTATCTGGAAAGTGTTGTCCGTAGACCCGTCATCGACTACGAGCACAGAAAGGCCATCCTGCTTAAGTTCATCCAGAACCATTTCGAGGGCATGACTTTCATTATACGCTGGAATAATAACCCAAATCTTCATTCGTCGCTTCACTCCTATACACTGCTGATCGCAGATTAGATACCGCAGATTAACACGGATACTATTTTGTGTTCATCTGTAATTTTTCATTTGTGATCATCTGCGTTAGAAAACCAGTATTTACTAAACATATACCATTGCCCGGGATATTCTTTTAAATATCTCTCTAAAACACGAGCGTAATTTTTTATAATTTCTTCTTCGCTCTGGCCATTTACTTTTATAGGTTTTTCAAATATAAGGTCATAAAATTTCTCCTGTCTCCTTATAAAAAAGGAAGGAATTATCTCGGCCCCTGTCTTTAAAGCAAAGAAGGCCGCGCCCCTGGGAACTAGGGCCCGGCGGGAAAAAAGTTCAAGACAGATACCGTGGCCGGAAAAATCCTTGTCTCCCAAAAGAGCCAGCATGCCTTTGTTCTTCAATACGGAAAAACACCCTCTGATACTGGTTCCGGTAGGTATAACCTTAATCCCCACCATCTCCCTTCGGGAATCAAAGAATTTGTTAACCTTCTGATTTTTATGCGGCAGGGCTACCGCGGAAAGCTTATAGCCTAACAACGAAGTTACCGCGCCAGCCAATTCATAGTTACCCAAATGAGCGGTAAGGGCGATAATTCCTTTACCGGCTTCGACGGCCCGATTAACATTTTCTATGCCCTTTATCCGGACATACTTATCAATGAATTTCTTATCGATTCTGGAATACCTGAAAAAATCAACCAGGTAATAAGAAAAATTAACAAATACCTCCTTGGCGTATTTTTTAATCTTGCTTTTATCTTTAACGATAGGCACAAGATTGTAAGTCACAATCTCCCTATCCTTGCGAGAAAAATAATATTGCAAAAAGGCAAGCTGCCTAGCGACAAAATAACTCAGGCGTCTTCCAAGAATCGCAGTCGCTATCTGTCCTAAAATAAAAAGATAATACATCAATTCATTAACTCTGAAATCAAGTCCACTATACGCAAAGAGGAATCAATGAAAGAATTTTCTTTCGCACGCTCTCTTAGCGCATACATCCTCTTTTTATCATTCAACAATTCTTCAACAAGATTGGCTACGTCTCCAATCTTTTTAGCGCTGGCCACAGCCTGTACCTTCGAAAGATATTCCACATTCTTTTCTTCCTGTCCGGGAATAGAATTAGCTACAATAATAGAAAGGCCCTTGGCTAAACTCTCAGATATGGTTATACCGCCCCCCTTGGTTATTATTATATCCGAAAAATCCATTATTTTGTGGATATGTTCAGTGTAGGCAAAAGTAAAGATGGGTTTCTT
>JBAYNQ010000050.1:0-7801 GCA_041678705.1 Candidatus Omnitrophota bacterium | reverse complement strand
CAAGGTGTTCTTTAAATATCTCGAGGGAGGAGAGCTTGAAATCACAGCTGGTTATCCTGCCGGAGAAATCAAGGACACGAAAAGTAATTTAACAGCGGCTGCTGACGGAGAGAAAATGGAATGGACCACACTATACTCTGATTTTGCTAAAGTTGCTCGTGACGAGGGATTCCCTGAGGTGGCGCGTTCTTTCGAGCAGATTGCTAAGGTGGAGAAGTTCCATGAAGCTCGTTATAGGAAGTTGATAGCAAACATCGAGAGCAAAGAAGTGTTTAAGAAACAACGGCTTTCTAAATGGCATTGTATCAATTGCGGGTTTGTAATGGAAGGGCTAGAGCCGCCGAAAGAATGTCCGGCATGCAAACATCCTCAAGGCTACTATGAAATTTTAGCCGAGAATTACTGAATTTGAGAAGTGATCTTGAGAAAGTTAAAGATAGGCATTCTTATAGCATAATCGCTTTTCTGAATTGCGAAGAGCAGCCTGAGACACCTTTAGCTTGTAAGTGTAAGGTTTATTGAGATGCATCCGCCAGAGGCGGATTCAAGATAGAGAAGCTAAATTTGCTCTAATAACTTTATTTTCGAAGATAACGCGTAAGCGTTCTGCGAATAGGAGGGGTGGCAGAGTCTGGTTTAACGCGGCGGTCTTGAAAACCGTTGTGGGGTTATACCCACCGGGGGTTCGAATCCTCTCCCCTCCGCTGTCTTACCTATATTGGAAAACCGTCCAACCAGAGATGGGGACGGTTTTTCTTAACATTTAGGGGAAAGACAGCGGACTCCGGACGAGGCTCCGTCCGAGCCGGAGTTTCAAACGGGCTCTTATAACATGAAATTAAGATCTGTCTGGGCGTTTTGATACTCAAAAAATATTTCCAAAATTTTTTGAGGACGCCTCAGGCATCAATTCGGCTAAGGCCTCTTTGAAACAGTAATTTCAAAAGGTCTAGTCTCATTGAGACAGCGGACTCCAGACGAGGCTCCGTCGAAGGCAATGATATCACGGTTCCCAACGAGCCAAATTCACAGGCGTTAGATACTACTGTCGGTTGCGAAAAGGGTTTGAACTTCGTCCGTTAACTTCTGCCACACTTTGTTTTGGCTTATTTCTAAAACTTTCCGTTAACAAAACCTACCCATTTTTAAAGGTAACGGTCAATTCAAAATTCAATATTTTTCTCTTTGCAATTTGTCCTAAAAAAAGCTATAATTTTTTATAACATTTAAAGGAATACTTGGGTTTTTCTGAAAGGGTTATTCCAGATACAAGGGGGACGTGCGTTTAACTAGATATTTTAGAATACTTAAAGGGTATTCTAAGGAGGGTGGAAAAATGCAGGAAAGAAGGATGTTTCCACGGGTAGATTTTAACCGGCCGGTTTTGTGGCGACGCTTTGATACTTTAGACAATTTAGATAAAGGCAGCAATATTTCCGAAGGGGGCATGTGCCTGTTTATGGAGACCGATACGATATCCAAAAGAGATGTTTTGCAGCTTGAGTTTCAGCTGCCTGAAGGCATCACGGTTCATTCTAAAGTTAAGGTCTGCTGGGTGTCTAAGATTAATGATGACAGCATGGGGCTGCAAGCTGGAATCGAATTCGTTGACATAGCAGATACCCATCGTCAGGAGGTCAAGCAATTTGTAGGGCACAGCCGTTATGGCAGCCAGTCTTAAGCCAAGCCGGGATCAAGAAGTTTATAAAAAGATGTTATGCTTTTTTTGAAGATGTCTTCGTTAATTATTGAAGTGGTTATTGTTCTTGTGAGCTTAGCTCTTGCTCTGAAAAAAAAGAAAAAATATGCCTGGGGAATGGCTGCGACATTTTTGATTTATGTATTCTATGATGCCAGTAATTTCTTAGATTTAAATATAGCAGAAAGCGCATTGGCAGTTGCCTTTTTTGTAGCCACGCTCTCTATGCTGGCAGCAGCAGTTTTCTTATATAAGGATAGTTAAGAACGCACTTGGTAGAAACATATAGCTATGATGTGCCCATTTGATTTGAAAAAATAAGGAGTTGTAAATATGGCTAAGGGGATTGGGATGTTGTTGGTTGCTGCTTTGTTTTTTAGTGGCTGCGTAAAATTGGTTGACACGGGCCGGTTTCACGATAATGGGGATTTACGTCGCAGTATTCAAAGCGGAAAAAAGATCATGATCGTGGAGCCACATTCTGATGATGAAATATTTATTGCCGGAACTATTGCCTATGCCTGCGGCCAGCGGGATAACCAATGCTATGTGGTAAATTTAGGTTCGCTTTCGGACTTTTTGAATAAAAATGAAATTGCCCTACGTGAAAAGACTTTGAAGTGGATGAACGAGGAATACCTCCAAGAGTATATAAATTTAAATAATTCCTGGCGGGATACTTTCGGATGGGGTATGGGCAAAGATGATATTGAAAAGATGAAGCCTCAGCTTAAAAAAGTCATTGAAGAAAAAAGGCCAGGCATTATATTAACTTTTTCACCATATGGCTACTCGGGGCATCAAAATCATAAGGTAACCTCGGCCATGGTAATGGAAGTATATGATGAATTGAGTTACAAGCCGGAAGTATATTATTTTATCAATGTTTTTCCCCAATTCTCAGAATACAAAAAATACCCCCCCACAGATATCATTGATCTAAAAGCTTGCTCTAGCAACCACGAATCCTCTCTTATAGATGCCAAACTAGAAATACTACAGGAATATAGCAACACAGTGCCTTTCCTTAAAAAGATATTGAAAGATAAAGATAACCCCAAAGTGGAAGAGGAGACGTACATTAAAGAATATTTTCGAAAGGCAAAATAATTCTTTATTTAGAATATAACAAAGGAGGCATGATGAAGGAGAAAAGAAAAAGGCGCTTTTTACGTTTAAGCACTGTTAACCGCTTTAAATTTATTAACTGGATTTTATTTCTAGCGGTAGCCTCGATGTTCATAAATGCTTATATTTCCATGAGGATGATCGAAGAAGGCAAAATACTTTTTGGAGGCGAGTTCAGATTTATAAGTTTTCAGATAAATTTCATTGGTATAATAGTTATACTTCTTATAGCTATAGCATTTATTCTGCATTACAGTTGTGGAGCCCTTTCTCGCATGGAGAGGGTTCTGGAAGATGTTTTAGATGGTGACTATTCTTTGCGTATAAGTTTACGTAAGGGAGACATGATGGCTTCTTTTGCCCAAAGAGTGAATAAAGTGCTTGAGCTTCTGGACAAAAGCAAGAAGACTAGCTGAAGTTAGAAGACTAAAAATGTAGAGGAGGATACTGGGTGCGTCTTTTTTATGTTTTGTTTATTTTTTTGATTTTCTATCCGTTTTTGAAAATCCTAGGACGCGTTCTAAAGCTAAGTTTGCGCTCATTTTATCGCTGTAATGAATCTGGCGGGCCTTCCGTTACGCAAAGAGAAAATGATTTTAGAGGTTCGTCGTCCGAGAAGACATTGCGAAAACAAAAAATCGTCGACGCCGAGTTCAAAGAGATATCTTCCTAATTCTATCCTAACGATGCTATTTATTCATCGAAAAACTTTTTGCTGCGAAGTTTTTTCTTTTCACCCTGTAGGTGTTTAAGCTTTAATATTTTTTCTTTTGCCCGTTTCGAGCGCTTTCTTTTCTGGCGCCGGATTTTTTCGATTTCTTGTTGTTTTTTGCTTTTTGTTCTTAAAAGTAGGGATTCAATTTTTTGAATCAGAAGCCTTCTGGCAAAAAATCTATTTAGAGCCTGCGAACGCTGGGTTTGGCATTTTACCTGTATCCCTGAAGGCAGGTGTTTTAAGCAGACGCAGGTTGAAGTTTTATTCACATTTTGACCGCCTGGGCCGCTTGAACGTATAAATTTTTCCTTGATATCTTCTTCATTTATGCAAAGTTTTTTCATTAAATCCGTCAATTTTTTTTCTTTTGCCATAGTCACACCGTACTTGGAAAATTTCATATATTTCTCCTGCTGTTTTATCTATAATACCATAAAAAGAGGGTTTGTCATTTGCTTAAGGGCTATCCATGCACGTCAAGTTAAAATTGTTTAAAATATGGGGATTTATGTTACTGATTGTTTTTGGGCCTTAAATTTGTTACAATACGTAAGTAAATAAAATTGTGTTAGATGCCATAGGTAAAGAAGGAGGTAAGATGCGAAATGTGAAGTTTTTTATAATTGCTATTATGGCTTCTTGCCTGGCTTACTCAGCTTTTGCCGCGTCCGAAGTCCAGGAATTCTGGGTTAATAGAAGTGTAGAGCCGCTTTTACCGGGTGATATTATGTGTCGGTGCCTAATTAAGCACCATGACGGTGAGGTTGACGGTAAGCCCGTCAGCTATTATGGAGAATATACCCTCACTTATTCGGAGTTCGACGGTAATCAGGTCAAGGCTAATCTAAAGAAACAGATATTTGGTGCTAAAGGCAGCGGCGATGACAACAGTTCTGTTTCTACGGAAAATAGATCATGTTCTGTGGGTTCGGGGAAAACCCATTGTTTTATTTCTATTATTCAGGGGGTTAACTTAAACGTGCGCATCGTCGATGATCAAGGGGGTATCAGTGTTCAGAAATAAATCAAGTTATCTATTGCAGGAGGTGTTTTAATGAAAAGAGCAAAGGGCGCATTTCTGATAATTATCTTTTTAGGGTTGGTTTTAGTTCTTTTAAACCTTAACAAAGCCAATACCGAAGAGGAGGTTTCTATACCTTCAGGTTGGGGCAGTCTTAAAGGGGTTTCTTCTCATGATAGCGCTGATCTTTTATATTTTGAAGCGAATGATGGGACGATACATGCCATCAGGCTTGTTTTGGTCGGCCAGGAAGGCAAACATTTTTTCCGAAAAACTGCCGTTGTTAGTTTAAACCGTCAATAATCAAGGTTAAATTTTTAAGATATGAATAATGTTTCCGGAGCAAGGACTAGAGATATATCCAGGGTTACCTGGATTGGTTTGTTGACCAACGCTTTGTTGACTGTCCTTAAGTTGATAGCCGGATTTTTAGGCAGAAGCTCTGCTTTAGTTGCTGACGGATTTCATTCTCTGTCGGATTTTGCTACGGATATAGTCATACTTTTGGGATTCAGGATTGTAGATAAACCCGCCGACAAAGACCATGATTATGGCCACGGTAAATTTGAAACATTAATCTCGGTCGTAATCGGACTGGTTCTTCTTTTTGTTGGTATAAAGATTTTTGCCGGCGGTTTACGCAAAATAGTTTTTTCTTTTTCCGGTGGGGCATTGCCTAGGCCTGGATGGATAACACTCTGGGTGGCGGTAATTTCTATCGTGGCCAAAGAGTGGCTTTATCGCTACACCATAGGGGTTGCCGTGAAGGTCAATAGTAAGGCTGTAGTAGCCAATGCTTGGCATCATCGTTCCGATGTTTTTTCTTCTGTAGGTACTGTTTTAGGTATAGGGGGAGCTATAGTCCTGGGAGAGCATTGGCGAATCCTTGATCCTTTAGCTGCGATTGTAGTATGCATTTTTATTTTTAAGGTGGCTGTGACAATATTTTTAGGCAGCATGGGGGAGCTGCTGGAAGCTTCCTTGAATGAAGAAACTGAAAATAAAATTCTGGAAATAGTCAAGAGCGTTCCGGGCGTAAGGTTTCCTCATAATATGAAAACAAGGACTATTGGAAGCGATATAGCTATTGATATCCATGTCAAAGTGGATAAGGACTTAAGCATAGTGCAGGCTCATGACATAGCGACAAGAGTCGAAGAGAAACTAAAAAAACATTTTGGCGAACAGACTTTCATCTCGGTTCATACTGAGCCTTGTGGGTAGGAAGAGGTATTTTTGGTATGGTAAAGCTGAAAAGCGAATTAACCTGGTCTTTTTCGCGTGACCGTCTTTTTAATGATTGCCAGCGAGCGTATTATTACAATTACTATGCTTCATGGGGGGGGTGGTCAAAGGATGCGGATGAATTTTCCCGCAAAGCATACATTCTTAAAAACATGCGTTCTGTTGACGCGTGGATAGGCGATATCATACACCAGATTATTAAATGGGTTATTCAGAATAAAATTATAAAAAAAGATATTGCTTTTGAAGAATCTAAACAAAAGGCTAAACAGCTGTTAACTAAAACATGGGAACAGTCACGTAGCCGTTTATGGGAAGATAACCCTAAATATAATCTTAATTTATTGGAGCATTATTATAAACGCGATTTGGACAGAGAATTGCTGCGCATTAAGCTTGAAAAGGTCACAAAAAGTATAAATAATTTTTATCATTCCAGCCTCTTTGAAGAGCTGTCGTCTCTTACAAAAGAGAACTTTTTGAGCGTTGAGGATTTAGATAGTTTTGACTTTGAAGGCACTAAGGTTTTTGCTATACCTGATTTCGCTCTTAAAAGTAATAAATATTTTTTGTACGATTGGAAGACGGGCAAGCCTTCAGACAAAGACATGTTGCAGCTTTCCTGTTATGTTCTTTACGCAATCGGCAAATGGAATATTTTTGAAGAAGATGTATGTGTGGTTCCTGTATACCTAAACCAGGAAGAAGTTTCTTTTGAACAAGTAAAGGCTTTATCTGTAACAGAGGTTAAGGCTTACATGAGGGATAGTATTTCTAAAATGAAAGAGGTTCTCACAAATTCCAGCAATAATATTGCTGATATCCAAAAATGCTTTAAGTCCAAAGCTGTCTGGAAGTGTAAAAGCTGCAAGTTTCAAGAAATATGCAAATAACAGGCTGGAAAGTAAATAAATTATTATTCTAATAATGACCGGTACACAAGAGATGATAGATAGATTTAATAAGGAGGTACGATGAAATACTTTTGCGTGATTACGATGCTGGGAATATTTATGCTTTGCTTTTTTTCACCGGCGGTTGCGGTTGCGGAACAGCCCGCCAAAGATTACCTAACAGGTTCCTTGGATTTATTAGTTAATAGCGCACTAATTGCTTACAATTGCGAAGATTGTGTTAAGTTCTATGAGTATTTTGCCAAGCAAATGGAGCCGATTACCGCAGAGCAGTATTTTAAAGCTGTTTACATTAAAGGGTATAAGAAAAATTTTGGGGATTTTATTTCAAAAGTTCTGTTGCCGGAAGAAAGCTCTTTTGACCCGGATTTTCCAATGCTGGTCTATATGGCTCAATTCTCAGATTGCCCTAAAGTTAAAATCACGGTTAATTTTACCAAGGAGTATGATAATTACAGGATAAACAGGATTGAGTTTGATAAGGTTCTTATTGATGAGGGTAAGTAAGCATGAGGCCTCAGAAGATACTTTTATTGCTAGTTGTATTTTCTTGTTTAAATACTTTTTGTTGGGCCGGTGATATCTTCAAGGAAATATCTAATGCCATGGCTGGCAAAGCTACTAAAATTGAATTGGAGGCACTTCAAAAAAAATATCAGGGGCAGAGAGTCGAAGGTAAAGGAAAAGTCGTAAGTGTCACGAATGATGTAGAAGGGAATAAGATAGTAAACCTGTCTTTAAGCGCGGGAGGCGCAGGTGAGGCTTCGGTTGATGCTATTGTGTTCTTAAGAGATTATCTTAAAGAAAGGACCTCTAAGTTTAGGCCGGGTAAACGCGTGCGTTTTTCAGGAGAATTCAAAGAAATCCTGATGAATTCTATAGTTATAATTGAAGGAATTGTTAAGTAGAATTGCCGGTTCGGTACCTTCTCCTAATTTTTGTCACACAGATTGCCAGTTATATTTATATAACGTTTCCGGTATGGGCAGGTTATTTGCGCCCGTAGCTAATGAGACTTGCAAATTTTCTTCCTGGAAAAATGTCTAGTCGAATTATCCCGCAGCGCTTATCATAAATTT
>JBAYNQ010000049.1:0-7968 GCA_041678705.1 Candidatus Omnitrophota bacterium | reverse complement strand
CGTTCTCGAAGTACCGTTCGGCAAACTCGCGTACCTTGCTGCACGCAGCCTGCTGCACAGGGATTTGCTCCATGAGGTCCTCGTCTCCTGAGCAGTCTCTCTCGTCGAGCACGTTTTGCTCGGCCAGTTCACACACGATTACGAACGCTTCACGTAGGGATATCTCCATCGCTTCACTCCTAGTACAGGTTCACAGACTCAATCCAGCTTGGAGGCGGATACGACTGTGCCCAGTCGGAATACCGGACCAGGGCCGCCACTACGGGAATACGCACGTTTTCGTGCGGCCAGGGCGTCTCGCCGTCCGTCACGACCACAATCAGCTCAGGACGCTCATGTACCGGCTTGGCGGCAGCCTGAACGATCAGAGCGCCCATGTTCGTGCCGCCGCGTCCGACGAGCTGCACTTTGCGAGGATCAAACACCTGCTCATCCCACCTCGCGTAGGTGTCGCCCGCAATCACGCGGACGCCATCCCGCAGCCGGAGCGCATTGATGCACTTGCTGACCAGGCCCACGCCCAGCCGCATCTCGTCGCTGCCCATAGAGCCCGACGTGTCAATCACGATCAGGATGCGAGGCACAGGCTGAAACGTCCGGGGACGCAGCAGCCCACTGGGATTCGGCCGACGCGAAGGACGCCGGTACGTGAACTTCCCACTGCCTGCCACCAGGTTCTGTGTGTGGCGAGCCAATGCCTTTTGCAGCAGCCTGCGTGGGTCCAGTTTGGGCTCCCGCCACGTCTCCACCAGCTCCTGCCAGCCACCAGGCGATGTGCCCCGCCCACTGCTGGCAGCACGCTCCGCACAGTGGCGGATGATCGCGTCCTGCTGCCACGTGTCGATCGCTGGCGGCACGTCCTCGTCGCCTGTGCCGTCGCCGCTGCTACTCGGGGGCGGCAATTCCCACTCGCGTGCCTGCCCGTCGGCACACGACCCGCCGTTCAGGCCAGGCTGTGGCTCACAATCAGCGTTAGGTCCGCCAGATCCAGGCTGGCCTGGTTCACCAGCCTGATCTCCTCCTCCAGCACTGTCAGCATCGCTAGGGCATGATCCTCCCTGTGCAGGATCGCCACCATTCTGGCCTGCAGCACCACTTGGTTGATCCGAGGCAGCAGTGTCAACACCCTGGTCGTCGCATCCCTCAGACCCACCACCAGCGCCAGCGTCTCCGGAGTCATCTCCACCGTCCTGGCTATCATCGCCGGAGCCGTCACCGTCTCCCTCGTCGCTGCTATCTCCAGCATCTTGTGCATCGTCTTCGTCTCCTGTGCCTGTGTCCTCTTCCTGGTCATCCTGATCCTCCGTGTCTTGCTGTTCCTGCTGCTGCTCCTGCTGCTCCTCATCACGATGCTTGAGAAGCCGGAAGTATTGCTCCACCGCAAGCCTGGGCGGAAACCCGTACGTATCGTGTGTGACGCCGTCCTCAGGCACTGTCAACCCGCTGCTGGCGACCATGTCCCACACGGACATGTCAGCAGCATAGTGCCAGCGCAGGAAGCCGTGCCGATCATCTGGCGCCACATATCGCTTGGCCCTAGCATGGTGGCGTGCCAGGCAGTGCCCCGTCTCATGCAGGATACTGACGATCAGACTGGGAACGGTCTCCCGCTCCAGCCAGTCCGGGTCGTAGTACAGTCGCCAATACTGGTCGACTGCGATGTACCCAAGGGACTTCTCCCTCAGGTGAGGTGTGGCTACTGGCGTCAGGCTCAGGATGACGTGGGACGCCTCAGGCCAGACCCTGCACGCCCCTACCCTAGCCTCTGCCAGTTTGCGTGGGATCTTCTGTCGTGCCATGAATTGGTCTCCCTGTGTGTGTGAGAGTGAAACTAACCCAGTCTCAGCCCGCCTACGAGCGCAGGCTGAGTGTGGGGCAGTCGCACTAGCGGTTGCACGTCATCAGCGGGTCTCCTGATGTGCTGTGTTGAGCACTAGGTCCTGCAGCTCCTTCCACGACCCATTCCTCGAGCGGGGCATGTAGCCCTGTGGCTTAGCCTTCCACAGCCCGCCAAGCACGCTCACAGCCGTCTCAGGCTGCTGGTCGTACGCACACTCCACAACGTCACACGCAGCCTCCCACCGCATAGGGGACGGTTCGATCGTCACACGCCCGATCACGCCGACCATCGTTGCCCTGGCTAGGTCGTAGCGCGCCGGCAACTTCAAACTCTCAGGCATGACCAGCAGCTGCTCGAAGTCCGGCAGACCCGCGTGCAGCAGGAACTGCATGAACTTGGTTCTGGCCGCCTCGCCCACGCATCCTTCCACCAGTTGGGCTTTCACGGCATTGCCAGCACCGACGGAATCACAGGCTGACATCAGGATGCCAACATGGGTCCATGACCGATCACTCGGCCAGGGATCGCACGCTTTGTTCACGTCTTTGGGGTATGCCTCCTCGCCGAACAGTTCCATGTTCGCGTCTTCGAAATCACACATGATTTGCCCCCAGGCAGGGCCACACGTGTCCAGGAAGTCTTCTGGCACTAACGGGATCGCGGGGGCAGGGTAGTTGCGGAAGCCGTTAAGCCACCCAGCCCTGCGACTGTCAACCGGCCGCTCCCACGGCACTACGCACAGCCGGTTTACCACTGCGGGAGCCAACTCCCGCCCACTGGTACTCGACTCCACTGGATTCATTGCAATCGACACCCATGCGTTGGGCGGCGGACTGTTCACCAGCTCTTGGGCTGCACCCAGCACGTCGTCGCCTGCGTGGTTGAACTCGTCCAAAAACAGGTGGCTCTTTGCATGCGTGGCTGTCAGCATGTCCTGATCCATGAGGTAGCGGCACCCGCGGTACACGTGGCCGTTGATCTCGATGTCATCCGGGGACGGTACGCCCTTGATATCCTCGGGCATCTTCTGCCGCAGGATGCACTGGATGAACTCCCTGTTCCCTGCACTGGCCACAGCTCTGTTCCAGGCTGTCTTGGCCGTGCCAGGATGCGCCACCGCCGCTGGCACGGGTCCTCCGAACGGAGTTGTCTGCAGTGCTATCGCATAGCCCATGTTGTAATACTGCATCGCTGGTCTCCCTGTGTGTGAGTCTGAAAGTGAAACCCGCAGCCCAGCCTGAGCACACACCCAGGCTGGGTTGGCGGGGCACACGCCCCACTCACACTGGGATTACCCAAACGTAGATTCGAAGTCGAACACCTGCTTGTCCTCTTGCGTGGCGAGAGCTGCCGCAGCACACGAATCTGCCAGATCCAGCACCGCATGCACCTCGGTCAGCGTGTCTGACAAGATCTCCTCGTACATCTTGGCTTTGGCTCGCAGCTCCATGCTGCGGATTTTTCGACGCTCGATCACGTCCTCTGCCAGATCACCATGCCGCAGTTCTTCTGCCATCTTGGCCGACTCCTTGATCAACTCTTCCACGATGCCTTTACGGATAGCCCTGGCTGCGATGTCATCCATAACCACACGCATTCGAGTGACGACAGTCTGGCTACACTGCTCGAACACGTCGATCACGTCGTACCACCGCTGTACCACACCCTCGGGCAGGTAGTAGTTCCCC
Source organism: Candidatus Omnitrophota bacterium (assembly GCA_041678705.1). Taxonomy (GTDB): domain Bacteria; phylum Omnitrophota; class Gorgyraeia; order Duberdicusellales; family 4484-171; genus JAQUWY01. Next base: position 4,440 of record JBAYNQ010000049.1, on the reverse strand, counting down.
CCGTTCATCCGCACACATGTTCCGTTCATCGCCTGTGTCAGCTGCACCAGGCTGCGGCCAACATCCGCCCCACTGGCCTGTTTGCGGTACTGGTCAAACGCCTCCTGGAGCTGGTATATGTCCACATACCCCTCCAGCGCCTCCACCTGGTTCATAGCGGGGTAGACCCGACACGCACACTCGCAGGCGTAGCTGTTAGGCCCCCTCTTGCGGGTAACATCCACCAGCTCGAAGCCGTCCTGCTTCTTGTCCCGCCGTGCAAACACCTTGTACTGGTGTTTGGCGTCAGTGGTGGTGACCTTCTGCTTACCCAAACCATCGCCCCACTGCTTCATAGCCGCCTGCAGTGCAGCCTCGGCGGTGGCCGGACGTGGCGCATACTGCCCAAGCCCAATACTCTCCAGCTCTGAGTACAGTCTGGCGGCGTCCGCCGGCTTGGGCTCCCACCACGTCAGGCACCCTGACACAATCGCGTTTGTAGTTACGTTCTGCATAGCTCAGTCTCCAGTGTGAAGTAGTCCGTGTGGGTCTGTCACGTATCGCCCGGTCTGGCGGCACCCACATACCCACCAGAACCAGAACCTGCACCATCGCGCAGCATCCCACCCCGTGCCCAGCCAGCTATCTGGCGGCACGCACAGCTACGCACCCCGACCGCAGCATGGTACGGACGGACCGTAGGCTTCTCCCTATGCCATCCAGGCTAGACATGCCACGCAACAGCCCGCTACGGCAAGCAGCAGGAGGTCTGGCGGCAGGTCAAGGGACGGGCGGCACACTGGCCACAAAGCGGCACGACGCGCCTGGCGGCATGCTAGGGGCTTTGCGGGGCATGCCGCAGTCTGGCGGCATACGGAAATCAGGGGGTGTCAGTTGCACAAGCAGGGATACCCCACACAGCGGTGTGCCAAGGGGGGGATTCCTGCTGGCGCAACAAGCGACCCCGCCAGTTTCCCAGCGGGGTCAAGTGCTGCGATGGGTGCGGAGGTGCGGCCTGTCACCGACCACGCATGGCTTGCTCCAGATCCAGGAGTTCACTACCCCCGTCAAGGGCTAGTATCGTGCGGCGTGCCTTGAGTATGCCCGCTCTGGCGGCACGGACTGCATCGCGGTCACCGTACCACGCAGGATCGCCATACGACGGCATGGGGGTGATAGCCGTCTCAAGGACACCACCTAGTTCGTACGCGTCCCCTGCTACCGATTCCCATGCGTCCAGAACACGGTCCAGCACCGCGTAGTAGCGGTCCTCGTTCCACAGCCGCCTGCCGTACCCCCTGCTGCTGATCGTACTTGCCATGAGTGTGCTCCCTGTGTGGTGTGAGTGTGAAACCTACCCGGTCCATGCCGCCCCCTCTGCGGCGGCATGGTACGGGTAAGTCGCATGGGGGGGTGCTACTGCGGCAGGTCCTTGCTGCCAATAACGGTCATGTTCACCCCCAACTGCAGGGTGACCGCCTTGCCGTTCACGACAACGGCCAGCTTCCCGGTCAGGTTGTACCCGAGGCTGCCAGTGCTGAACTCCTTGACCCCAGCCGTCATGGGGACGCCGTTGATCGTCAGCTCGATCGGCGTGGCATGCTCCAGGAACTCCTGACGGCTCAGGGGGCACGACTTGGCACGCGGTGCCTTCTCTGCCTTCGCCGCCTTCACGACCACCAAGTCCTGCTGGGCCTGGAGCACAGTGGCGAACTCCGCCCCAAGCAACCCAGCCAGCTGGGCCACCTCGGTCAGCGGGTAGGCGGCGGTTGTCAGGAACTCAACCACCGTGTCTCGGTCGGTTCGCCCAGCCTCAACGTGGGCGATGATGACCCGTGCTGGCATGTCCTGTGTCAGGACTACCCGCTTGCCGTTGGTGCCCTTGTGGGTGCTGGCGGCAGCGGCGGTGGTGCTGGTGCTGGTGGCGGCTGTGAGGGTGCTCTGCTGCGACATGGTTCATGCTCCCTGGGGCTGTGTGCCCCGCTGTGTGAGTGTGACTGGCTTGCTCACCGCGTCGGACGCTTCCGACGATCGGCAGCCCGCCACCCTTCGCCGAAAACCCCCCCGGTTTGCCGTCAAAAGGGGGGAGCGCTCACATCACAAATCCGCGCGGGCGCGTGGAGTTCTAGTGCTGCGGTTTGCCGCAAAGTGCCTCGCGTGCTTGCAGGCGGGCGGGCGCGCGGACTTATAACGCGCACACGCAAGACGCCGGCACCTGGTACCAGGGAGAAGGCACTGGGCTCACTCGAACACACACACAACCAGGCACACCGGAGCACATGCGGCTACCCGCTGACCAACACCGGCATACACCTGCAGACGGGGTACCCAAGTACGCTGTAGGGAGGGGGTTATGGGTGCCGGAAGTGGGGTTTTTGCACCGGGGTCTGGCGGACGGTTCCTGTGCAGTAGCCGGAACACGGTACACGGACTGGGGTTAGGTCCAGGGTGCAGTTACAGGGTGGGGGTAGAGCCCCTTCGCACGCGCCGCGACTGTTACCAGCCTCGCTGGGATTTTTTGAGAATCACAGCTTCGTGCAGTTGGGAGGTGGGAATTGCAGGTGCATTGAGTGGTGGAGGCGTGAAGCAGGCGCAGAGATACCGGAAAGCCTGAAAAGGAGCGGCGACCTACCGTGCAGCTTGCGGGTTCATTGACACCTGCTGGGTATTGTGAGCAGGCCCGCACGGCATAGGACTGGCTACCGGGTTGCGGTCCCTGGGTCCATGGTTGTTCTCGCGGTGGTAGTTATCCGCTTACCGACCATGTTTGCAGCTCCTGACATCGCTTTTATTGGTGCCGGCATGTGTAAGTGGCGCATGCACACCATGTAAGCTGCGGGGATGTCCTATCCGCGGCGATCGAGATCTGAAATAGAAAGGCCGGACGAATCCGGCCTGCGCTGGCGGGAATTTGGCTGAGATGATTGATGAGTTGTCGTCGGCCATAATCCGGAACACATTGTCTGGAGGTAATGGCGAGTAGGCGGCTACACGCGTTTCGTCCGCCACAGCAATACTACGCGTGCGTGTGCGTGTGAGGCAGCCTTCAAGATGGGTGGTTGTCGTGGCACCACTTTGGGGCGTGTGCGTATTCGCACACATCTCATGATCCGTAGTTTGGAGTCTCGTCCGGCCCTTGACGGCTGTCGGAACAGTCCTACTATTGAGGGCGTAATCTCCTGCGGGACGCTTGTTGCGTTCATGACAGGTCAGCTGCTCCTGGCGGCGGGTGATGTTCTTGCCGGTGCCCGCAGTATCGCCCGCCGCCTCTTTCTACCCGCCGCACCGCCACCCTCCCTCGTGGGCGCCTGAGGGAGGGGCTCAAGGACTGCACGTATGAGTGATCGAGTCACGGACGACACGCTTGTCCGCATGGTGTGTGATCGGGTGCATTTCGTTATTTCTGAACAGCTGACTTTGCGGGATGTCCCCATGTGCCATCTCGAGGCCAAGGTGTATGTGGACCACTTTCTGTCTCGGATGATTGTGTCGCTGGTTGCAGAAATGCCGGCCGTGCTCCAGCAGCGTCTCGTCATCGATCAGCAGTGGCCGGCTGATTGGTGGCAGGCGTGGCGGGCCCGTTGGCTCCCTAAGTGGTGGTTGCGGAGGTGGCCTGTTCGGTGTGAGCGGATCAGTATTGATCGACCACTGTACGCGGCGATCTGCCCGCATTTAGACGCGAGCACGGACAGTCCTCACCTAATGTGGCTGTTGCTTGCGCAGCAATCTTTGGAGGGGGGGTCATGTTCCTGAGCAAGCGCATGATTGCATGTGGCGAGCGGATTCCTCGGGGGTACCGTGTGGCGTACTGGGACTACCCACGAGCCGGTGTTGTGGTGTACCCCTTTGGAGTGCATTACCTCGTGATGCTGTGCCACCGTGTGTGGCAGTGCAGCTACTGGTATCGTCCGAGTTGGGTCGAGAAGTTGCAGGATGATCTGCGGGTGGCACGGGATGATGTCGAGCGATTCAAGATCCTGTGGCAGTCGGCAGAGTGTGAGGCGGACCGGCTGCGGTGCAAGGCCGCACTTGAGATCGATCGTGACACATCGCTCGAGCGTGTGCATCTCCACACGGACGAGATCGCTGTGGACGATTGACGGCGTATTATGAGGAGACTTTCGATGAGTTCGATGAGTGCGATGAGTACAGGGAACGCAGCGCGGATGTGCGGACAGCCTCCTATGGATGGCGAAGTTAAGCGTGAAGTCACGGAGCGGGTCGACGCTCTGGCAACGAATCTCGAGATGATACATGACCGCATGAAGCAACTCGAACGTCGCCTGCAGCCTGTGATCCGTGCGGTGGAAACATCCTGCGATCAGACGCCTGTGATATCCGAACCGCAACGCAACCGGAGCCCTCTGTCACAAGCGCTGTTCGAACTGGAGGTATCCGCTGGTCGTATGTTCACCGAGTTGGAGTTGATGCTGACCTACTTGGAGCTGTGAGTAAATACCT
>JBAYNQ010000048.1:0-8039 GCA_041678705.1 Candidatus Omnitrophota bacterium | reverse complement strand
TAGGTCCTTATCAGAACTTACTATTACTGCTTTATTCCCAGATTTAACAACCTGAGAGCTTAGGGTTGCTATTACATCGTCAGCTTCAAATCCTTCCTTTTCTATTATTTTTATCCCCATATACCCTATAAGTTTTTTTACCATTGGTATCTGAGTCTTGAGCCCATCAGGTAAAGGGGGGCGGTTTATTTTGTATTCCTTGTATTTTTCCTGCCTGAATGTTTTACGGGAAACATCAAAACAAACGCCCAGATATTGCGGCTGGTATGCCGAAATTATTTTTTTCAAAGTCTGATACACCCCATAGACCGCTCCTGTAGGAATACCCTTAGAGGTCGAAAGTTTTATAGCAAAGAAAGAACGGTAGCATAAGGATGTACCATCAACGAGATAAATAGTTTTTTCGAGCATCAAAAATTAGAAATTATTAGATTAAATGGATGGTAAATGCTTATTGTTCCTGGGTAATACGAGAAATAGTCGTAATTGCGTCTTTGAGTTTTTCCTCTGCGGATAAATAATCGCTTTTTTCCATACTGCCTGCAGCCTGGCTTACATCAGAATAAGCCTTCTCCCGCAGATATATTCTTTGGGATTCCTTAAAAAGCTTTAAAGTCTTGCTTATCAACTTTTCATCTGGCGGGTTTAAAGAAAGAACTGTTTGAAATTCTTTTAAAGCAGCTGTCTGATCGCCTTTTTTAAACGCCTGCTCTCCAATATCAAAGTGCAATTTTGCCTCTTCGTTCAGTTTTAGCCTTTCTTGCTCACGCTTATAAACATAATCTCTAGAAAGACGGGCGGCTTTCTCTTCTAGAAGAGCTTTTCTTACCTCTGGGTATGTCCCTAATTTTAAAAGGTGTTGACGGGAAACTTCCCACCAGTAATCGCCTTCCTGCCCCATTTCATACCTTTTTTTCCAATAAAAAGTAGCGTTCTTAATATCTCCCTTTTTCTCATACAGAAAGGCAAGGTTGGTATATGCGGCCAGATAAGTTGGGTCTAATTCCAAAACTTTCTTATAAGCCATAAGCGCGCTATCTTCATCGCCCAAGGCTTCGTAAACAACTCCTAGATCATTCTGCACTTCGGGATAAAGAGGGTCCATGTAAGCGGTTTTCTGATAGTAGGCTAAAGCCCCCTGTAAATCCCCCATGGACTGGAGTCGATATCCTTCCTCCCTGTAGGCCCGGGCATCATCTTTCATTATATTGGCCGCTGGAGAATAAAGAAAAGGTATGATAAGAAAAAGGATCGTAAAGAAGATTCTCATCGATTTTAACTTTAACATAAATAAATATCTCTGTCAAGAATTTTAGTTTTTGGAGCCAAACCAGGCTTAGATTGTAGCAATTTATTTACTATATAAATTTACCTCTGAGGATTTTACTATTCGCCTTTTTGGCCAGAAGTTTGCGATTCTTCAGGCTTTTCTTTATCCGCGGGTACAACGTTAGAACCGGCAGAATTGTTTTTATCTGTAATATCCGGATATATCTCCAGCAATGACTTACCTTGCTGCTTAGAGATATACGCTAAAGATACAGAAGTAACAAAAAAGAGTATCGCCAAAACTACGGTTGTTTTAACAAAAAAAGCATTTGTTTTGGTACCAAATATTGACTCAACCCCTCCCAGAGCTTCAACAAGTCCGCCGCTGCGGCCCCTCTGTATTAAAATTAAGCCAATCAAAGCAAGAGCTATTAGAATGTGGAAAATCAACACAACATTATACATAACTGTCTCCTATCTCCGGCATGCTTTACAAAGCGTTTTTGACTATCTGTGAAAAAGTTTCCCTTTCCAGAGAAGCTCCTCCTACCAGGGCTCCGTCAATATCCGGCTCTTGAATCAGCTCTTTTATATTAGAAGGCTTAACGCTGCCTCCGTAAAGAATCCTTATCTCTTGAGAAACCTGGGTGTTGCAACGCTCAGCCAGCCAATTTCGTATAAAACCATGAACTTCTTGCGCTTGGGAAGAAGTCGCGGTCTTTCCGGTGCCAATCGCCCATACCGGTTCATAAGCAATAACCAGGGTTTGCAAGCTCTGGTTATCCAGAGATTGCAGCGAGCCTTGCAATTGGCCCTTTATAACTTCCATAGTTTTTCCGCTTTCTCTTTCCTCGAGAGTCTCGCCTACACACACTATAGGTATAAGCTCCGCGTTTTGAGCTGCTTTTATTTTTTTATTGACGGTTTCGTCCGTTTCAAAAAAGTATTTTCTTCTCTCGGAATGCCCTATTATTACATAGGTGCAACCGGCATCTTTTAGAAGAGTTGAAGAAACCTCTCCGGTGAAGGCTCCCGACTCTTGCCAATAAACATCCTGTGCCCCTAATTTGATATTGGAATCGATGATTACGTCCGAAACGTCAGAAAGCGCGGTAAAAACAGGGCAGACTACAATATCGGCAGTCTCGATATCAATTAAATCGCGTTTGAGCTCAGTAACAAGCTCAATGGCCTCTTTAATGCTCTTATTAAGCTTCCAGTTTCCAGCTATAAATACTTGCCTCATCACTTATTCCTCTTTTTCCTTCACGAATAAACACGAATCAAAACGAATCTACACAAATTAATTTATCCGTGTTTTATTTATCAGCCAGTGCCGCTATTCCCGGCAATACCTTTCCTTCTAAATACTCTAAAGAAGCGCCTCCGCCGGTTGAAATATGCGACATCTTATCGCCTAAAGAAAACTTAACTACTGCCGCAGCTGTGTCTCCACCGCCAATAACAGAAACGGCTCCCGAATCAGCCACAGCCAAAGCTATTGCCTTAGTGCCTTCGGCGAATTTTTCGTTTTCAAAGATTCCCATCGGGCCATTCCAGACAATAGTAGCCGCTCCCTTTATTTTATCGGAAAAGAGTTTGATTGTTTTTGGGCCTATATCAACGCCTATCCACCCGGGGTTTATCGCTTCTGAATCAGTTATCTTGACATTGTTTGCGGTTTCAATATTATCGGTAACCACATGGTCCACCGGAAGGAGAATTTCAACTTTCTTTTCAGCAGCTTTATTGAGTATTTTATCTACTATCGAAAAACTATCCTCCTCAAGCCGGGAAGACCCCACATCTATACCTTTAACTTTCATAAAAGTATAAGCCATAGCTCCTGCAATAATCAGGCTGTCCGCTCTATCCATCATATTCTCGATAACCGGTATTTTATCTGATACTTTAGCTCCTCCCAGGATAAAGATAAAAGGCTTCTTGGCTCCGGTAAGAACCTTTTCGAAATATTCTATTTCTTTTTGAACCAGGAACCCTGCCGCTGACTCAAGGTAATGGGTAACTCCTTCTGTTGAGGCATGCGCACGGTGAGCAGTCCCAAAAGCGTCATTGATAAACACATCTCCCAGAGAGGCTAATTCTTTGGCAAAAGCGGGATCGTTTTTTTCTTCCTGTTTGTAAAAGCGTAAATTTTCAAGAAGCATGACATCACCGGCGGCCATTTTGCTAACCTCACCTTTAATTTTCTGCCCTATACAGCCATCCAGCATAGTAACGGGTTTACCGAGAAGTTCACTTAACCTTTTGGCTACTGGTTTTAAGCTGAATTCTTTTTTTACTTCTCCCTTAGGACGTCCCAGATGGCTCATAAGAATAAGCTTTCCGCCGCTGGCAATAATATAGCGGATAGTTTCCAAAGCCGCTTTTATTCTACCGTCATCGGTAATACGCAATTCTTTGTCCAGAGGAACATTAAAGTCAACACGCATAAGCACGCGTTTACCCTTTAAGTCTATGTCAGATACTGATTTCTTATTCATTCTTCTATTTCATTATGTATTTGATCAGGTCTAATACCCTACAGGAATATCCCCATTCATTATCATACCACGAAAGAATCTTGACCATATCACCTAAGCAAAAAGTCTGCTCGGCATCAACTATTGAAGAAAGGGGGTTTTTCTTAAAATCTATCGATACAAGCGGTTCATTACATACGCCCAGGATACCTTTCAATTTTCCAGAAGCTGCATCTTCTAAAGCTTTATTTACCTGCTCCTTGGTTACTTCTTTACCGGTTTTAAGCACTACATCGACAATTGAAACAGTTGGAGTAGGAACCCTTATCGCCAAGCCGTCAAGTTTGCCTTTTAATTCCGGGATAACCAAACCTACGGCCTTAGCAGCTCCGGTTGTGGTAGGGATCATAGAAAGGGCCGCGGCTCTGGCCCGGCGTAAATCACTATGAGGCAAATCAAGTATGCGTTGGTCATTAGTGTAGGAATGAATCGTTGTCATAAGACCTTTTTCCACCCCAAAGGAATCTTTAATAACTTTAACTACCGGAGCTATGCAGTTTGTAGTGCAGGAGGCGTTTGACATGATATTATCTTTTGAAGCGTCATATTTATCTTCATTAACCCCCATAACAAATGTTGCTATACTGCCTTTGGCCGGTGCCGATATAATGACTTTCTTTGCGCCGGCTTTGATATGCAATCCGGCTTTTTCGGCATCGCGGAAAAAACCCGTCGACTCTACGACCACTTCAACCCCCAATTGAGCCCAGGGTAATTTGGAAGGGTCTTTCTCCGATAAGACTTTTACTTTCTTCCCGTCAACAACGATAGAATCCCCTTCTGTTTTAACCTCACTGGGGAAAATACCGAAATTGGAATCATATTTAAGAAGATGCGCTAAAGTTTTAGCGTCGGTAAGATCATTAACGGCCACAATCTCAATACCGCCGATTTTATGTTCTGTTAATGCTCTGAAAACGTTCCTGCCTATTCTGCCAAAACCATTAATACCAACTTTGATAGCCATAGTGCCTCCTCCCATTGATTAAATTTGATGATTTATAAAATACCCTAATTTATCTTCCGGATTGGTTAATTTCAAGAATTGGGAATTTATTATAACAATCGCCGAATAAAATGCAAGTATTTTGTTAAAGAGTGACCTTGAGAAAACGTTTTTTGCCTACTTTAAAAATCATGCCTTTCGAAGTCAAATTCAGGGCTGCATCTTTGATTACCACGGATTTTGCTGTATCGCAGGAATCTATAAGGCAAATTGCTCCCTGCTCAAGCAGGCGCCGGGCCTCATTTTTAGAGGAAATCAGCTTAGCTTTATACAAGACATCAACTATGTCAAAATCAGGTGCCGGAACTTTATATGCCGGTATATCCAGAGGCAGCCCTTTTTTCGAAAAAACTTTAATAAACTCTGCCTTCGCCAGAGATGCCGCTTTCTTGGAATGATAAAAAGACACTATATCATATGCCAAAGACAACTTTGCTTCCTTAGGATGAATACTCTTAGGCTCCTGTATGTTTCTATCGCTTAAGAGCCTGTAATACTCCCACATCACTTCGTCAGAAATGCTCATAATCTTTCCGAACATAACTTTTGAGGATTCGGTAATACCTATATAGTTATCCAGGGATTTAGACATTTTATTTTTCCCGTCTAACCCTACCAAAAGAGGCATCGTTACAACCGCCTGAGGTGCCTGGCCGAACCCCTGCTGAAGATGCCGGCCTACAATTAAATTAAATTTCTGGTCGGTACCGCCGAATTCGATATCTGAATCCATTTTAAAAGAATCATACCCCTGAATCAGAGGATAGATGATTTCTAAAACGGTAAGAGGGCGGTTTTCTTTAAGCCTCTGAGAGAAATCATCTCTCTCCAATATCCTGGCTACAGTATAAGAAGACAACAAAGAAAGAAACCTGGGTAAATCCATCTTCTTATACCAGACACTGTTGTAGATTACTTTTGTTTTCTTCTTGTCCAGAATTTTGAAAGCCTGCTGAGTATAAGTAGAGGCGTTAGATTTTATTTCTTTGTCGCTCAAAACCGGCCGGAGGCAGGTTTTTCCGGAAGGGTCTCCTATCTTAGCAGTAAAGTCACCTATTATAAGATAAACAAGGTGGCCAAAATCTTGAAGCTTTCGCAGTTTTCTTAGAAGAACAGTATGCCCCAGATGAATATCTCTGGCTGTAGGGTCAAAACCGATCTTAAGCCTCAAGGGCTTGTTAAGCTTAAAAGACTTCTCAAGCTTAGCCCTTATTTCTTCCTCGGAAATCACATCAATCGCGCATTCTTTTATAACTTCCAAGTGCTCATCCAGGCATTTTTTCATAATTTTATTTTTCTCGCGGAATTTGCTTAAAGCAAGATAAATCTTGTCCTCACCCGAAAAATATAATATTTTCTACGGAAAGATTTTGAACCACTGTAGCCAGTAAGAAGCAGCATTAATTTGATTGCCTGCTTAAACCGAAATATTTTATGTAAGTTCTATTCAGCGGCTTGAGCGTTAATATTAGCTGAAAGGCCTATTTTTGCCGAACCGGGGTCAATTTTTATTATCTGAACTTTTAATGCATCTGCCGGCTTTAAGCTTTCTACGAGCTCTTGGGACATTTCTCCAGAAAAAACCAAACCCTCCAGCTCATCGCTAATCTGGACAAATACTCCAAAATTAGTGACCTTTACAACTTTACCTTCCAGTACTGTACCCACCGGGAATTTCTCTAAGATTTCCGGCCAGGGGTCTTTTACCAATTGCTTTAACCCCAGTATTACTTTTTTATTGCTACGGTCTATCCCTAAAATCTTCCACTCATAACTATGGCCCCGCTTAAGTATCTCCTGAGCCCGGGAAATTCGTTTTGTCCAGGATATATCTTCATTGTAAATAATACCTTCCAAGCCGTTGTCAAGCTCGGCATAGGCGCAACCGTCACCAAAACCATTGACTTTGCCTTTGATAGAACTGTCTATGGTAACCATATTTTCTATGTCATCCCAAGGATCCTTCTCGAGCTGCTTTATACTTAAGGATATTTTTCTCTCAGATGGATCTACATTTATTACTTTAACCTCTATGGCATCTCCCAGAGCAAAAGCTTCCTGCAAATTAATGAATCTCCTTGTCCAGGAAACCTCGCTTATATGAACAAGCCCTTCGATACCTTTTTCAAGCTCAACAAATATACCGTAATTCTGTATATTCGTTATCCTCCCTTTTAAGGCCAGTCCGGGAGAAAACTTTTTATCTATTTCTTTCCAGGGATCGGGAGTAGTCTGCTTTAAGCCAAGTGAGATTTTTCCCTTTTCCCTATCAAAACCCAAAACCATGACTTTTATGTCATCACCTACGGCAACAAATTCAGAAGGATGCGTAATTTTCTTCCAGCTCATATCAGCTATATGAAGCAAACCGTCAACGCCTCCTAAATCAATAAAAGCTCCAAAGTTAGTAATGCTTTTTACTGAACCCTGGACTATTTTCCCTTCTTCTATGCTTTCCCATATTTTTTTACGGGAGACTTCTCTTTCCGCGCGTAGGGCATCTCGGCGGGAAATAATAAAGCTGCCTTTCATTTTATTAAGCTTCACAATCTGGAACATAAAGCTTTTGCCGATAACTTCTTCATCATCCATATTCCTGAAAGAAGATAAACTCTGAGGAAGAAATCCTTCAACCCCAAAGACATTTACCATATATCCGCCTTTAACCTTACGCACCACCATGCCCTCGACTAAATCGCCTTCTTTGTGGCTGTTAGCCAAGGTAAGCCAGCCATGAGTTTCTCTGGCCCTTTTAAAGGAAAGAATGATCTTACCATCCTCATCCTCTACGTTTTCGACATAGACGTCGATCTCCTTCATGTTGTCTATGTCAACTCCTTTGAATTCCTCACGTAGGATTATCCCTTCAGACTTGTATCCCACGTCAACAACCACCTCTGTGGGGTTAACACTGACAATTTTACCCTTAACGATCTCACCTTCGTTAAGCTCCTTGATAGAATCATAATAGGCATTTGCCAATTCCGTAGAAACTGTTTCCATACTTTTAATATCCTCCTTGAAAAAATTTTTACAATTATCTCTTAATTTACTATACTTGTCAACAAAAAAACCGCCTTCAGCCTTATTGCCAACCCCCCCTTCCATATTACGGAAAAAGCTATAGCCGGACTCAGGCTTAGCGAACAAAAATCCCAAATTTATAAGCCCGCTACAATTCAAAGGCTTTTTATCTTCTCGATTATCTTAGCGACTATTTG
>JBAYNQ010000047.1:0-8056 GCA_041678705.1 Candidatus Omnitrophota bacterium | reverse complement strand
GATGGAGCTGATGGCCAGGTACGTTATGATGATACTGGAAACAACGATCCTGTAGAAGTTGATATTTTGATTTCAACTGATTAATTTTGTTAATTTGCCATTCCCCCCTTTTAAATTTTTAGAAGGGGGGACTTTGCATAAAGGGCCTTAGTCATTAAAATAGAATTGACCACGGCACAAGCCTACGTTATAATAACATAAACAACTCATAATTCTGGTGATTAGAAAGAATGACTAAAATTGTTACCCTAACAGGCATAAATAAAAGTTTCGCAAGAACGAAAGTTTTAAAGGGCATTAATTTAGATATTTTTTCCGGTGAGATATTTGGTCTTCTTGGGGTCAACGGTGCCGGTAAAACAACTCTTATCAAGGCTCTCCTTGGCCTTATTAATATCGACTCCGGAAGGGTTGAGTTCCAGGGAAGATCGCGCTCTTACAGCGATATAAACAGCCAATTTGGTTTCCTCCCTGAAAATTTTTCTCCTCCTAAAAAGCTTAAGGCAATCGAATTTCTTTCTATTCTTGGCCGGGGCTTAGGCGTTAAGCCCCTAGAGGCCCACAACCTACTTGAATTGATGGGCCTAAAGGAAGAGAAAAATAAATACATAAAAACATTTTCCCGGGGCATGATTCAGCGGCTGGGCCTGGCAGCTTGTCTTCTTAAAAGCCCAAAAGTCATCGTTCTGGATGAACCTACTTTGGGGCTCGACCCTTTAGGCCAGGTTAAGGTTATAGAATTGTTGCGTCAGCTTAACAAAGATGGGAAAACTATATTTTTTTCTTCCCATATCCTTTCCCAGATGCAGGGCTTATGTTCTCGCGTAGGCATTATTCACTCAGGCGCAATCAAAAGTGTTTCTAAAGTAGAGGAACTGCTTGATAGATACGCAACTGATTCGTTAGAAGAGGCGTTCTTAAAAGAAATCGGAGGAGCATGAAAAAGATTTTCTGCCTGGCTTGCTTGAGCTTTAGAGAAGCGGTAAGAGAAAAATTTTTTTTCGGTGCGATATTCTTTTTTTTCTTCTATTTGGGGTTTTGCGCTTTGTTAAGCAAGCTGTCAGTCGGTTATTCCTTGAAGGTTTTGCAGGATGCCGGGTTTATCGGGATTGAACTAACAGCGGTCGTTTTAGTTGTTTTCAGTTTTGTCACTAGTTTTTTTAAAGAAAAAGAAACCAGCTTATTGCAGGTCTATCTTTCCAATTTTAAGCCTCGAGAAGTGATTATTGGAAAAATTTTAGGTTATGTGGCCTTATCTTTTCTGTATCTAATTCTTTCCAGCATATTCTTTGGCCTCGTGTCGGTTCTTCATGCAGGATTTACGCCCCAAGCCTTAGTAGCGCTTTATCCAGTTTTTCTAAAAACGGTGATCATAATCGGCTTTGCTTCATTGTTCTCGGCTTTATTTTCCTCAAGTACCCTGGCGCTTTTGGCTACTTTGTTTATTTACCTAAGCAGTGAAGCCCTACCGAGTGCTTTAGTGATTGTTGGTGCTTATGGAGGATTGTTTCAGAAAGGCTTTCTGCGTGCTGTATATTTTATGCTTCCGCAAGCCGATAAATTTGAAATCAGCAATCGGATCTTTTATTCGAGTGCTCCCGGGTTGAGTTATTTTTTCTGGATAACTTTATATAGCATAATTTATGCTTTTATTTTATGGATAATAAACCTTTTTATATTTCAAAAGAACGAATACTAAAAAAGCTTCTTATTGCCGTGTGCCTTACGTTAGCGTTTATCTCTGTTTCTTTACAACTTAAACGTTTTTCTTTCTTAAGTAAAAAATATTCATATTTTGTGCCGGATTCCCGGTATTTAGAATTAATCCGGGGAAATTTTCGTCAAGCCTTGGCGGATGCCTATTACATAAAAGGAATACTGGCGATTACCGATAACTTTACCTCTTATCAGGATAAACTTTACTGGGTCCAGAAGAACTTTGCAGCTGCGCTGGCATTGAACCCGGAGCTATTGCAGGCATATTTCTTCGGCGGGGTGGTAATGGCTCAGGATAAAAAGAGCTTAACGGCCAGTATAAAATTTTTAGAGTCAGGCTTACGCCTTAATCCTTTGAAATGGGAGATACCTTATTGGATAGGTTTTAATTATTATCAATTGGGAGATTATCTTAGCGCTGCTCAATTTTATCAGCAGGCTTCAATTTTACCGGGAGCACCAAATTATCTAAAGAGCAACCAACCGATGCTTTACTATCGGGCCGGCAAAGCCGGATTGGGGCTTCTGTATCTTAAAGGGTTGGAGGCTTCAGTCAATGACCCTGAACAATTACGCTGGATAAAGCTTAAAGTGGAATGGCTGAGTAATATAGTTATGCTTGAAGAAAAGGCAAGAGAGTTTTCCAAAAAATATGGCCGCCAGCCTAAAGATTTGGATGAGTTGGCGGAGGAGGGATTAATAGAGTCAATACCTGCTGACCCTTTCGGAGGAGGGTATTACCTTGATGCTAAGTCGGGGAAGATAATGAGTAGTTTTAGCCAAGGCGCTGAAGCCGGCAGGAATAAACCCAATGAGGCTGAGCCGGCAAAGGGTTGTTCGAGTTGTAAACAATGAAAACTTTGAATTTTAAAAAAGGCTTTACTCTTATTGAAATAATGATTGTAACGGCGATCATTGCTCTGATTTCAGTCACCATAGGTGTTTCCTTCTCTGTAGTTTCTTCTCGGTACCTTGAAACTCAAACTCAAAAATTGGCAGGAGATTTGTCCTGGGTCAGGGCAATGGCCAGGGCAACTCGCCAAGATTATTTGATAAATTTTGATGTTGATGGCGACACTACTCTTGATGGCAGCTATACAATTTTTAAAATTGATCCCGACGGAATTGAACCGGATAGTATCGTGGGCAGGAAGAAGATAGATGTTGATGGCCTTGTTTTACAGAGCGCTCCCGGAACCACTGAATTTAGTTTTAACCATGTTTCCGGAGGGTTGAATAGTGCAATAGCAGATCCTTTGGTGATTGAGCTTTGGCGCCGGGGAGCGAGAGCCAACATAACTATCCGTAGTTTAACCGGGCATATTAGCTGGGAGCGTTTGTGAAGATTAAAAGATACGTTTATCGGTCAGGGTAATGAAGCCCGTATGAATTTAAATTAAAAATCAAAATGACAATGCAAAATGCAAAATTTAATAATTTTAAAGAGAACTTCAAAAAAAGGCTATATAACTTTGCCTTAACGCTTACAGAGTTTTTAGACAGATTACCTAACGATAATGTTTCTAGAAAAATCGGCGATCAATTATTAAGAAGTGGCACAAGTATCCTGGGAAATTACGTTGAAGGCCAGTCAGCCAGCAGCAAAAAAGAATTTACAAACTTTTTTACCATTTCACTGAAATCAGCCAATGAAAGTAAGATTTGGCTTTCCTTGCTCCGTGATGCCAAACGATCTAAATCCGAAGAAGTAGCCTGGTTTTTAAAAGAACTTGAAGAGTCTCCTAATATTTTTGCATCAAGTATTTTAACTCTCAAAGGTAAAAAATGATTTTGAAGTATTTGCATTTTACACTGTAATTTTGCTATTTGATTTTTGATCTTTACATTTGTTTAATAAGGGCATCGTAGCCGATAAACGCTAAACGAGCAGGGTAAACTATGCTAAAATTTAGAGCAAGTAAGGGTTTTAGTCTTATTGAAATTGCCGTAACCATAACTATTTTAGCTGTTATTATTGCCGGAATTATGCCGGCGATAAGCAAAGCTTTTCTCACTATCCGTCTTGCCAATTATAAAATGACCGCTCATAAATTGGCTCAAGATAAATTAGAAGATTTAGCCCTTCTTGATTTGAGCGATCCTTTTTTTGACCCGTTATATGATGATCCTTCTGATCCCGGCTTCATTGAACTCGAAGCTGAAGACTACGGAACGCTTAACCTGAATCCAGCTGATTCTGGTGACCCTTTTAATAGTTTTCACCGGCTTACTGAAGGTTCCTGGGATCTTGATCAAGACGGAGATATTGAGGATGAAGCCGCTAATCCGGATTCTTTTGACCGGCCGGAGAACCTGGCTTTAATCAGGGTGCTAGTCGGGTGGGATTCCAACAATGATGGAGTTGATGACGGGAGTATAGCTGTATCCAGTTTGATAGGCGGATCTAGAGGCCCTGCCTGCAATCCGCAACCTTGCGATTGTGCCGTAGATGGCAATTGTTGTGAGTTAGATGAACAGATTGATATACCCAGTTGTTACGACGATTATGAAATCAATGAGGCAGTCGAACACACTTTTACAGCTTTTCCGCAGTATAATCCCGTGAGCGACCGCTATTCAGGTCCTGAGTGTCATCAAAAGTACAACTGTTCCAGGCAGGGAGCAAATTGTGATTTTTTGCTTAATGATGATAATGTTTCTCGATTGCACGCATGCAATGTAATAGGGTTTGCTAGTGTTCAAAGTTATCAACGTTATGGTCCTATGGCAAACTGCTGTGATAATGCTGCGTATAAGTGGAATGGGGCAACGTGGGTTGCCATCTGTACCTGCTCCTCTTTAGGTGGCAACAATTACGACACCAGAAGGTTATGTTGCGGGAATCCGTATCCGCGCTGCAGCAACAATCTTGACGATGACGGAGATTGTTTAATTGATTTTCCTGATGATCCAGGATGCATGAGTCCTAGTGATGATGATGAAAGAGACTAAAGCAAAAACTTCCCTTACGCTGGCTGAAACGGCGGTTGTTATTTCTATTTTCGCGATAGTAATTGCAGCGACTGGGAGTATTTTATTTAATACTACCCGTTCCGGAGCAAAACTTGTCGATAAAGCTAAAGTTCTCCAAGATGCCAACTGGGCAATAGATTTTATGATTAATGAGGCTCGTTGGGGTGCTGGTTTTGAAGTTAGCCCTGTTCCTTTTGCTGATTATGACGCAGTTACTTTCCAAAGTGATATTGATCATAATGGAATAACCTCTATTGACCCTTGTGTTTGGTATTGGAGGGGTTTTGAAACTACTGTTGTTCCAATTACCGTTTACGGAGACAGTGCTGCTTTGTACCGCGGCGTAGATGACACTTGTGATCCAGACTTTGAAATTTCTTTGCAGACAGCGAATGCTAATCGTCAAGAGCTATTTCGGGAGGTGCGCGATAGCAGTGGGGTGGTTAGGGCGGGAGTAGTTGACAACCCTGTTGATTCAGTTACCACCGACCCTTTCTCGATTTTTGAATATGATTTAACTAACCAGAACTTTAAAGTTATTCTTACAGTAGAATATCCCGGTCAAACTAATAGCCAGACTCAGACTTTAAGAGCCAGTGTAACAGCTTTAAATGATATACCTTAATAGAGAATGAATGCGAGAAAGATAAAAACCCAGACTTTGTTTTATGTTGTATTGGCTTTGCTGATAATCGTCGGTGTGGCTTCAGCAATTATTTTTAAGACAACCACAACTTTGAAAGTAAACCTTTATCAACAAAGAAGCGCTGACGCCTACCAGTTAGCCAAAGCCGGCGTAGAGCGGGCAAAAGTTGAACTTGCTAATGATTGGGATAATTGGACTATGGATACTGACGGCAATGGTATGCCCAAAAGAGATGATCCGGACAAGGAGACAACAGATTTAGGCAAGGGTGAGTATTGGGTCAATATAACGAATGAAGGTGCCGGCCCTCCCAAGTGGGTTAGAGTGGAATCCCATGGCTGGGTAGGCCAGGCTCACCGGGTAATTGAGGTAGAGTTGGAACAGCAGGTAAAATCGGTACCTGGATCGCCAACTACTAATTTTTCTTGGCGGATTTACTGCGGCGGTGCGCATAGATTTGGCACTTGTCATGAAATGATATCGACCGAGGGTTGTTCTTCTGGCTGTCGTACTGAATCTTGTTTTTGGCGAAAAATGCCTCTTAGAGACTTAGGTTATTATTATATCGATAAGAATCATAAAGTGTCTTTTGGTTATTTACCCGATGATAATATTTGTAGGTATCCTTATGGGGATACGTTAACCAATCCTGTGGGAGGATCAGGCAATATTCCAGACGGCCGGCAAATACTTGGTTTGTATGCTTATTGGGGGGGTGGTACATATTCTTATTCGTACACCTACTCCGATACCCCTAAAGACTTTAAGGTATATGTAAGGACTCCCGATGCTGGTGAGCTGACTCATGAGGATTATTATTTAACCGACCCAATTAGTCCTAGGGACTGGAATGATGGACGAGTGACTTTTATTACTTCTGAAGGTCCTCCTGGGTCTCCGGTGACGCAAGTGACTGGGGCCATAGCGAGACCAGGGACGTGGAAAGAAAATTAGAGTTATTTTTTTGTTTTTGGTCAAAAAGCTTTATCTTGATAGTTTTTGTAGTAAAATAGGATTATAAAATGCCAGCGTATAGATACATAGTAAGAGATAGATTCGGGAAGAAGGTGAAAGGTTTTTCTATCGTCAGCGATAAGTCTGTCTTGATTGATGACCTTTCACGTATGGGCTATATCTTCATTTCTGCCGAAGAAATCAGCGACGTTACCAAAGGCAAGGTCTTAAGGCTTAAAAAAAGAGAAATTTTACTTTTTACCCGTAATCTTGCGGCACTGCTTAACGGAGGGATTCCACTTCTCGAAAGCCTAACTACTTTGATTGGGGATACAGCGGATATACGCATGCTTTCACTTATGGTAAGTATCAAGAGCTTTGTCGAAGCCGGAGGTTCGTTGAGAGATGCTTTGGCATTGCATCCTAAGGTGTTTTCTGAATTATACAAAGCTGTAGTTGCTGGAGGAGAAGCTACCGGAAGGCTTGGGGCAGCTCTTGAGCAGATGTCAGATTATCTTGAATGGCAGTATGATTTACAAGCCAGGATTCGGGGGCTTGCCATATATCCTATAATATTGTCGATAATAATGGTTGGTGCGTTATCGGTTATCTTGATATTTGTGTTGCCGAGGTTTGAGACCATATTCTCTGATTTTGGGACAGAGCTGCCGTTTGTTACTCAATTCGCCATGGGTTTAAGCAAGTTCGTGGGTAAGAGCTGGTACTATATTCTAGGGGCTATCTTTTTGCTGGTATTTATGATAAAATTATTTATTAAGAAAAGTTACGCAGTAGCTCTTTATTTTGATAAGTATAAATTGAGGCTGCCTATTTTTGGTGAAATGTTTTATGATTTAGGAATTTCTCGTTTTTCCCGTTCAACATACCTGTGCCTGTTTAATGGTATCCCTATCGTGACCACTTTAGATATGGTCAAAGGAACCATAGCAAATAAGTTCTTAGAATCGGCAGTAGAAATGGTCAAAAAAAGCGTCTTTACCGGGGGAGAACTTTCTTCGGCTCTGGCGACTACCAACGTTTTCCCTTCCTTTATGATACGAATGGTCCATGTAGGCGAGACCTCAGGCAGTTTGTCTGAAGGCTTTAGTAAGACCTGCGCGTTTTATGATAAGGAAATACCCCGAAGGGTAGAAGGAATTTTTGCAATCTTAGAGCCGATGATTATCGTTATTTTAGGATTGTCTGTGATGTTCCTAGCTTTTGTTGTTTTTATGCCGCTTACTCAGTTGTTTCAAAAAGTAGGTTAAAATGAAACCAGTAGTCAGTATAGACATAGGTGCGTATTTAACAAAAATAACTGAAGTTACACATAGCCGCGGAGTTTTTAAAGTTTTGGCCTTGAAATTCTTTAAAACCCCTTACAATAATAGCGGCAGTATCGACGAAAACGTTTTTTTTGAGAATTTATATAAAAATATTTCCTCACAAAAGCTGAAATCAGCAGACGTAGGCATATCAATACCTTCGGCTTGCGTCAACTACGCGGTTTTTGACCTTCCGGTCATGCCTCAGTCCGATTTCGATAAAGCAGTCGTGGGTGAAGCAAGAAGAGTGATTCGTCCGGCTCCGGCAGAAGATGACATTGTGCGTTATGCTATATCTAAAGAGCGTAAAAACAAGGAGTCAGGACAACTATCGATTTTATCTGCTTCGGCAATACACCGAGAGGTATTGAAATACTTTTCTCTTTTTACTAATCGAGGGGTCGTCCTTGATTCAGTAGGCTCTACTGCTTCTAATTTAGCT
>JBAYNQ010000046.1:0-8156 GCA_041678705.1 Candidatus Omnitrophota bacterium | reverse complement strand
CATAAAGCATAAAATTCATCCCCGGGATTGGACCTTGAAGAATATAAAGCGCATGACCCAGCAGTTAAAAAGTTGGGGTTTGGGTTATGATTGGGAAAGGGAGGTGACAACCTGTTTGCCGGATTATTACGCCTGGACACAATGGCTTTTTTTGCGTCTTTATTCAAAAGGCCTGGCTTATCGTAAGGAGGCTGTAGTTAATTGGTGTGATTCCTGCAAAACAGTTTTAGCTAACGAACAGGTTGTTGACGGTAAATGTGAGCGTTGTTCCACCGAGGTTAAGCAAAAAAAACTTAAACAGTGGTTTTTAAAAATTACAGATTATGCCGACAGGCTCCTGGAAGATTTAAATTTGCTGGAGGAATGGCCCCAGCGAGTAAAGGCTATGCAGGAGAACTGGATTGGAAAATCATGCGGCGTTGAGATAAACTTCCCTGTCAAAGGCTCCGGTGTCAATTTGAATTGTTTCACAACAAGAGTAGACACTATTTTTGGGGCTACATTTATCGCCTTGAATTGGGAACATCCCGCTGTAAAAGAATTAATAAATGAAGCGGAGAACAAAAAAGATATAGAGTTGTTTATAGAAAAAGTAAAAAAGCAGCCTTCTTCGGCACGGCTTTTAGATAGTTTCGAGAAAGAAGGTATTTTTACCGGAAAATTCGCCCTGAATCCTTTAAACGGAGAAAAGATTCCCATCTGGATAGCTAACTATGTTTTATCCGGCTACGGTACGGGAGCGATAATGTGCGTTCCCGCTCACGACGGAAGAGATTTAGAATTTGCGCTTAAGTATGGGTTAGCTGTTAAAAAAGTTATAAAAGCGCAAGATTCGGATTTCGAGACTGAATCAGAAGATGAAGTTAGCAGCGGCTCAGCTTATGAAGGCCAGGGTATTTTAATCAATTCAGGAGATTTCAACGGCCTTGCTTCTGAAGAGGCAAAGGCTAGGATAGCCGATTACATAGAGAAGAATAAAATTGGCAGGCGCCTGACACAATATAAGTTAAGAGACTGGTTGGTTTCCCGCCAAAGATATTGGGGCGCTCCTATTCCGATTGTTTATTGTGAGTCTTGCGGAGAGGTTGCTTTAAGGGATGAAGACCTTCCGGTTTTGCTCCCGGAAGTAAAAGAATTCTTACCGACGGGAAAGTCTCCTTTAACTTACATTAAAGATTTCATGGAAGTCAAATGTCCCAAATGCGGCGCTCAGGCGAGGAGAGAAACCGACACCATGGATACTTTTGTTGATTCCAGTTGGTATTATTTGCGTTATATATCCCCCAAGGAACAGAACAAGCCTTTTGTGAGCAGTGATGTAAACAATTGGCTTCCGGTAGATCAGTATGTCGGAGGGGTTGAGCACGCGATACTACATCTTATGTACTCGAGGTTTATTAACAAATTTTTACAAGATGAGGGCCTCGTCAATTTCCCTGAACCTTTCAAAAAGCTGTTTACCCAAGGCATGATTGTTAAAGACGGTTTTAAAATGTCTAAGTCCAAAGGCAACGTAGTAGCTCCGGACTATATTATTGATAAGTATGGCGCTGATACCATGCGTTTATATATACTTTTTATGGGCCCGCCCCAAAAAGATGCCGAGTGGCAAGATGAAGGCCTGCAGGGTATCTGGCGTTTTATGCAGAGGGCATTGAGGCTGGTCGATATTTTAGAAGATTGTGATTCCGGTAAATCCGGGAATGAGCCGAGTGTTCTTGAGATTGGCCTCCTTAAAAAGATACATTTAACTATCAAGGAAGTAACCAGAGATTTAGAGGGAGGTTTTCAGTTTAACACTGCAATCAGCAGGATTATGGAATTGGTTAACCAGGTTTATAGAGGTATGAATGAAGGTGTTTTGCGCCGGGAAATTCTCGAAGAAACAGTCGATGTTATATTCCTGCTCTTGGCCCCTTTTACTCCTCATATCAGCGAGGAGGTCAATGCCCGTTTGGGGCATAAAGGTTCTATTCTCTTAAGAGATTGGCCTAGGGTTGACCAGAAATATCTCCTTGAGAAAGAGCTGGAGATAGCTGTATCAGTCAATGGTAAGGTTAAGGATAGGATGGTTATTTCTGTTGACTGGACTAAAGATTTAATAGAGGACAAAGCTCTTTCGTTAGGCAAGATTAAAAAAGCGCTATCTGCATCTAAGCCCAAAAAGATTATCTACATAGACAAAAAACTTCTTAATATCGTCGTCTAAAGAACAGGTTACGATATATTCACTAAGAGCATCAGCGTTCCCAAAGAATGTTTTATCTTACTCGTCAGGAAAGAAAAGCCCTTTTTTTCATAGGCTTTCTGATTTTCTTAGGCAGCCTTATCCGGTTTTATAACTTTTGTCCTGTCTTGGGGGAGGGTTCCTCTGGAGGTGTGTCTACACTTTCTTCCCAGCCTGATAAAGTCAACATAAATAAAGCTCATCTAGAAGATTTATTATCTATCCCCGGAGTGGGTAGAGTTATTGCCGGACGCATAATCGCATATCGTCTTCAGCATGGAGATTTCCAAACCAAGGATGATCTTACAAAAGTCAAAGGCATAGGCGGTAAAAAAATTAAAAAAATCGAAGCTTATATAATTTTCTGATTTAGGCAAAGGTGAAAAAAGCAAATTTTGGGGCTTTTTTAGGTTTTTTTATTTTTATCTGTTTTTCAACAGGCATTGCTCTTGGCAAATTCATCAGTCATTTCTGGTTCTTGGCCATCTTGGCGGCTTTATCATTTTTGGCTGCAGGTTATTTTTACCGTAAGAAGAATGCTTTTGCCTGTGATGCGGCTATTTTAGCGGTCTTTATTTTTTTAGGGGCAGTCTGGTCGGTTTCTTACTCTTTTTATTACAACGAAGAACCTTTTCTTAGCCAGAATCGTAAATTTTCTTTAAAAGTTGTTTCTCTGCCTAAAGCTTCATCTTTGCGCAATACCTGTAAAGCTAAAATCTATTCAGTAGAATCCCGGCCGGTAGGTTTTTCAGTTTTCGTCGTAGACTACTCCGGTAAGCTCGAGTATCTCAACCGCTATGAGGTCACGGGTAAGCTGACCAAAAGCAATTATCGCGGTAATGCTTTCTTTTTGTGGGTTAAGAAAAACTCAAAAGTCAAAAAACTTCCTTTAACTTTAAGGGAACGCATAACTAAATCGGTTAATAAATATATCTTGAGGGTTTTTGAAGAAAACTGCAATCAAGAAAGCTGCAATTTCTTGGGAGCTATATTTCTCGGCCGGCGCGAACTGATTGGCGCACAGAAAGATATCTTTGCCTCTGCCGGAGTTTCACATCTTTTGGCTATCAGCGGCCTGCATATAGGTTTGACTGCGCTGCTTTTGTTTTTTTTATTGAAGATGGCAGGATTTTCTCATAAAGCCTGCCTGATCATTTCTTTATTGTTTTTATCGTGGTACACGTTATTGACAGGGGTTTCTGCCTCGACCTTACGCGCTCTTATAATGTATGCGGTATTTGTTATTGGATTTTTTCTACGCCGCAGAGTCAAGCTTTTAAATTCTCTAGGCCTGGCAGGTTTATTTATCCTCA
This sequence comes from Candidatus Omnitrophota bacterium, assembly GCA_041678705.1. Taxonomy (GTDB): domain Bacteria; phylum Omnitrophota; class Gorgyraeia; order Duberdicusellales; family 4484-171; genus JAQUWY01. The sequence continues at coordinate 4,616 of JBAYNQ010000046.1, read as the reverse complement.
TTTGGGATCCGGAAATGCTTTTTAATCCCGGCTTTCAGCTTTCATTCGTTTCCGTATTGGCTATTATTGTAGGATTTAAATTATTTGGGCCTGTTTCGGCGGTTAACCCGGCATATTATTATCTAAAGCAGATTTTTCTGTGTTCTTTATTCGTAACTTTTTTTATTACCCCGCTAGTTTCCTATTATTTTGGCAGAGTGTATTTATTAAGCACTTTGTACAATTTGCTTTTAATACCGTTTTTCACTTTAATCCTGGGGTTGAATTTCTTTTTAGTTATTTTTTCTTTCTGCCCGTTTATAGCTAAATCTCTCGGAGCGCTCATATCGCTTATGATTTCCTTTTTTATCCAAGGCACAGGCATCTTGAGTTCAAGCAGGTTGTCGTTTATTGAGTGCCGTTTTTCCGTTAAAGCTATGGTTATTTACTATGTAATTTTATCAGCCGCGGTAGGGTTATTTTTTGCTGCCGCAAAGAATGCCCGAATGGCCAAAGAGGCCATTTAATGGTTTGACAAGCTTAGGCTACTCTGATATAGTTTCTCTATGAAAAAGGTGTTATTTTTCTTGATATTTTGTTTATTTTCTTGCCAGGGTTACGCTTTTTGGATTTGGTCTCCCAAGACTCAGAAGTGGAAAAACCCCAATTATTCGCCTCTGGCCACTCCTTATCTTCAATATCGAGAGGCACTCAAACTATTCGAAGAAGAAAATTATAAAGATGCCTACCATGAGTTCAAAAAATTAACAGTGCATTATCCTGATGCCAGGGAAGCAGCTGAAGCGCAATATCATACGGCACGCTGTCTGGAAAAGCTCGATAAGCCTTATGAAGCGTTTTTAGAATATAAAAAAATAGCCGATACTTATCCTAATAGCCAGCGCATAAGTGAGGTAGCGGAACGCGAGTACAGCATAGGGGAGTTCTTTTTAAACCGGGAGCACAGAAAATGGCTAGGCTTGTCGGTTTATGATTTTGTAGAACATCCTTCCATCGAGATTTTTAGAACAATAGTGGAGAAGTCTCCTTATTCGGAGTATGCTCCCAGGGCTCAGTATAAATTAGGAATTATATTTATCCAATTAGGCAGGTATGACGAAGCCAGGGACGCTTTTCAAAAAGTTCTCGATAATTATCCGGACAGTGAATGGGCGGCTCCTTCCAAATATCAGTTAGCCATTGCTACGGCTAAAGCTTTTCCAGGGGCAGATTATGACTCGTCTTATCTCGAAGAAGCGACTGACAGGCTGGGCGAATTCATTAAGGCTCATCCTGAAGCCCAGATATCTTCTCAAGCCCAGGATCAACTTGATGAGCTGCGCAATAGAGAAGCAAGGAAGAATTTCGACATAGCGGAATTTTATTATAAACAGAACCATTTTGAGAGTGCTGTGTTGTATTATCAGAAGATTATTGCTGAATATTCGGATAGTGATTACCATGAAGCTGCTCACGAAAAGTCTCAAGAACTTAACGAGCTTATTCAGGGTGATATTTCTAAGAGTGAGTTTGATAAAATGCGTAAACGTCAGGAAGCCGAAATCCAGCAAGCTGAAAAGATGAGGGTCAGAGAGGAAAAAACTCGCCGAAAAAAGGAGCTTAAAGAACAAAAGAAACAGGAAAAGCTTCTCTTAATAGAACAAAAGAAAGCAGAAAAAGAAAAAATCCGGCAGGAAAAGGTCACAAAAATTGAAGCTCTTAAAGCTGAAAAACGGGCCTGCATAGAAAAGAAGCGATTAGAAAAAGAAGCCTTAGCCCAAAAAAAACTCCAGGAGAAAGAAGAGCTCGTACGCGCGAAAAGGCAAGCCAAGGAGCTTAAGCGTCAAGAGAAACTGAGGCGCATTGAAGAGAAGAAGAAAGAAAAAGAAGCTGCTCGTCAAGAGAAACTGAGGCGTATCGAAGAGAAGAAGAAAGAAAAAGAAGCTGCTCGTCAGGAGAAGCTACGCATTAAGAATGAAAATAAAGAGCTAAAAAGAAATATTACGCCTAAAGAACTTAACCAGGCTAAAGAAACTTTCAGCCAAAGCGGTCCCCTGGGGCGTTTCGGTTGAGGCGGAGGTCAAAGATGAAGAGGATTCAGTTTTTATTTTTTTTGATTTATCTGCTTGGCTGTGGATATACTACCCGTGGAGGAATCTATGCCGGCAAAGAAATAATTATCAAACCGGTTTTAAATAAAATTGACGTAGCTTCTGAAAACGCCAAGACTTCCGGATATACCAGCTTTCCAGCTCTCATAGAAAACAGGTTAACTAATGAGTTGGTAAGCAGGTTTAACATTGACGGGCAGCTTAAGGTGGTTAGCCAAGGCCCAGAGGCCCTTAACCTTGCCTGCGCCGTTAACGATTACGAAAAAGAAACCTTAAGATACGAGAACAACGATGATGTTAAAGAACAGCGTCTGCGTTTGCATATATTAATGACATTGACTTCCCCGGAGGGAAAAATATTAGAAGAGAGAACCGTTGTGGGGGAATCAAGTTATTATCTTTCCGGGCCCAATCAGAAGAGTGAGACTGCTGCCCAAAACGATCTGATTATTGATTCAGCCAGGAGAATATCCGAAGCTGTGGCAGAAGAGTGGTAGTTTCCTAAGGTTTGGCTTATTTCCAGCCGGCCTTTGCTTGAGGAACGTTGCGCATAGAACCAAGAGGGGGTTTCCCCATAAATAGGAATCAAAACCTTCAACAGCTAACCCAAAGTATATTTTCTCCAGGATTAAATTTTATAATTTAAGAGATGCTAGTTACAAACGTCAGGGATCGAGTTTTTCTAATATCCGGCACGGATTTTTCTCAACGCCGCAGGGCCTATGAGAATATAAAGAAGCGGATTGTTACAGGGAGTTGCTCTGAGCCGGATAAATTGAATGTGTATCCTAAAGAAGCCGAGATCAATAGTTTAGCCGAAAAACTGTTCACAGTGCCTTTGAGTAGATGCAGAATAGTATTTTTTAAAGATTTTTCTAATCTTGCTTCAGGTATAAGCAAATTTATACATGAGAATCTAAATAAAATATTAAAAGATAATTATCTTATTTTTGAAACTGAAAAAGATCAATATCAGCTTCAAAAGGATAAAAAGATATTCTCCAATACGTTGTTCAAGTTTATTTTAAACAACGCTTCTTTATATAAGGTAGCATCTTCACGCCAGAGCAGCCCTATGGAAGAGCTTATTTACGCTTTACGAAAACGCGACTTAACATTGTCGTTAACAGCCGCCGATAAGCTTTTGTCTCAAGGTGCAAAAGATAAAGTTATTGGCCCTCAGATTATTGGAATCCTATCAAGCCAAATTGCTTACTCAAGGGACCAGGTTAATAAAGAAAAATATCTCGAGTATTTATGGCAGGCTGACCGGGCCATAAAAGAAAAAGGTTTAAGCGCCAAGCTTGCCATAGAAATTCTTTTAGTGAAGTTATTGCAGTAAGTTTTTGTGAGAAACTCAAGGCAAGATAATTACTTTTTTGTCTTATTGAGCATTTTCGAAAGGCGGCTTTTCCTGCGCGAAGCTTTATTTTTGTGGATTGTTTTCTTTGCGGCCGCTTTATCGAGGGTTTTGTAAACTTGTTTAAGGGTTTCAGTGCTTAAAGCAGTATCTTTACTTTCAATAGATTTCTTAAATTTCTTTATAGCAGTTTTAATTTTCTGTTTGATTCGGAAGTTATATTCTTGTTTCTTTTCTGTTTGCCTTAAGGCTTTTTTAGCAGCTCTTCTTTGTGCCATAATATCTCCTTTATTTTATGAAGAATTGTATATTAAGTGAATATATATGTCAAGGGTTTTTTTGTATCCGAGAAGTCAAAAAAAACAGGTTGTTTCTATCTGTTCAATGCTTTCTAGTTTACGCGTATGCTTAAAAAAATCGCCAAAAATACCTATATAATGAGTTCCGGGACGCTTTTGTCGCGTCTTTTGGGGTTTGTCCGGGATATCTTGGTGGCTGGTTTTTTCGGTACCTCAGGCCTTCTCGAAGCGTTTTTAGTTTCTTTTAAGCTGCCGAATATATTCAGAAGTATTTTTGCCGAAGGGTTCGCGGATTCAGTTGCGACGCCGGTACTGGCTGAACAACATGGTGATAAAAGAAGAATATTTGAAATAAGTACTCGCTTGTTCTCAATTCTGGCCGTGGGCCTTTTATTTTTTACTATTCTGGGTATAGTCTTTGCCAAGTTCCTTGTCATTTTAATTGCTCCGGGTTTTGTGTCCGAAACTGCCAAATTTAACCTGACTGTTTCTTTTACCAGGGTGACCTTCATATATCTTACTTTGATAGGCCTTTCTTCTATAGCCATTGCAACTCTTTACTCTCTAAAGAAATTTTTCATTGCTTCTATTGTTCCCATATTTTTAAATATTTCCTTTATAGTAGGAATTTTATTGTTCAGCCGTTATTTTAGAAACTATATTCTGGTTGCCTGTGTTTTGGCCGGCGGAATCTTGCAGTTAGTGGTACCATTTATATCCTTGAGGCGTTCAGGATTTATATTGTCTTTTGAATTTCGCGCCGGCCTGCGCGACGCTTCAATTATAAAAATGATGAAACTTTTTGTTCCCCGGGTGTGGTCGAGCCTGGTTTATCATCTGAGCATATTTATTGATACTATTTTTTCT
>JBAYNQ010000045.1:0-8355 GCA_041678705.1 Candidatus Omnitrophota bacterium | reverse complement strand
CTTTTAACCACGTGAAATTTACTGCCGCGGCATTTGTTAATAAACCCGACAGCAACATTCGGCTTTGATTATTATCAGCCACCGCCAGAAACAAAATGCCCAGTAATGCTATGGCAATACCTACAGAACAAATCAAAAGATATTTCCACATCGCCTCCAAAGAACGGCGTGTCCGGTGAAAATATATCAACGGAGCGCTTGCCAACGTTGTCGCCTCAACGCCAACCCACAAAAGGGCCAATTGCTGGCTGGCAATAACCATTGTCATTGTTGAAAGAAATATTAGTAGACATCCGCTGAATACCGCTTCCCGGGAAAAGAATTTCTTGTCACTCGCGCCTTCTTTGTTGTGTCTGCTCTCATCCGCGAGATACTGTGTTCCATACAAAGAGGCACCCAAAAAAAGCATGCTTGTAATCGCAAGAAAAACCTTACTTATAGAATCAAAGGCAAACCATTCGCTTAGAAATCCTTGCGGGTGCCAGAACCACGATACACTGGAAAGCCCTAAATGAAAACAGGCGCAGGCAATAAGCAAACCTCTGCGTAAAATATCATTACGCATATAAAAAGATATTATCCCTGACAAAAAAGGTACTGTTATCAACAAAATGGCGATCATCTTATATATCCTCTTTAAGGCTCTATCCAGTCTTTAAGTTCTGATAATTTGTTCGTTTCAATATGATCAAATTCTCTATTAATATGAAAGATTGCAATACCCATAACAAATACCGCAACAAAAACATCCAGTAAAACAGCTAATTCCACTAATAAAGGCTGTTCATTAAGAAGGGCTGAGCCAAAAAAATAAATACCGTTTTCTAATATGAGATAGCCAATAACCTGCGTAAGAGCCTTAGTGCGGCTTATAATAATAAATGCTCCTGTCAAAAATGTCGCGAAAGCCACGGGTACGGCCAAATTAGAAAACACCGTTTTTGAATAGACCAACCGGGAATCCAGCCAAAACGACATAATAAAGAAAGCCACGCCGAGCAATAGCGAAAAAGGATATCCTCCAACAGGCTCAACTTCTTTTCGAATATTCGCGTCTTGTAGCGCCCGTAATAATAACCATGGGAAAACCATCCCTTTCAGGATGATGTTAATGACAGACGCGATAACAACTCCCGTAGCAACGGAATGCGGAATAATAAAAGGGATTAAAGCCACCAAAACGCCTTGAAGAGCCATCAACTTAATACAAACCCTAATCCTGCTCGATGAAAGCATAATTAAATTTATTAAAAAAACAGAAATGATAAGAAAATCAGCATATATGTTCATTTATTACCTCAACGAAATAATGAATGCGACTAAAGACAACGACAACGCGACAATCAGAAAATGAGGGACCTTTAAAAGGCGTAACCGCGCCAGCGCTGATTCTACAACTCCGACAATAACAGATAGCAAAACCATCAATAAAATAAAGATAATCGTGTCGACACCCCAACCATACGAACTTTCCTTGAATATAATTCCGGTTAAAAGCGACCCTAAAATCCAGAATTTGATGGCCGCTCCGTAAAGTATATATGCGAAATCAACGCCGCCATGATCTAAAACCATGGCCTCATGTATCATGGTCAACTCAAGATGCGTATTGGGATCGTCAACGGGTATGCGGGAATTTTCCGCGAGAAAAACGATAAACAACGCCCCCAGCGCCAAACAAAGTAAAGGCCCGTAAGAAACCCATGGATGTATCTGCGGACTGCCGAATATATCCGTAAGAGAACTTTTCCCGGTCAATCGCGCCAACGCCGCTAAGCTCACAAACAATGCCGGTTCAGCGAAAACCGCGAATTGCACCTCACGGCTTGCCCCCATCCCTTCAAAACTTGATCCCGCGTCAAGAGCCGCCAAACACGTGAAAAAACGCGCCAATCCCAAGAGATAAAAAAATAAAATTATGTCTCCGTCGAAAGAAATAATAGATGGCCACCCGGCAAACGGAATAATAAGCGAAGCAACGATAACCGCACTTAAACTTACCATGGGCCCAGCAATAAAAATCCATGTCGTGGATTTGCTATACACCGCGCTTTTATGCAATAATTTGACGATATCGTAGTAAAGCTGGAATAACGGAGCGCCTTTCCGTCCGGCAAAAAAAGCCTTTGTCCGGTTAATAACTCCAAATAAAAACGGAGAAACCATTAGGATTAAAACAAACTGTGCTATCTTCATGCTCATATTTAAAATTTCCATATAAAAAGGGCGATAAGCGTCGCTAAAATATACAAAATATATATCTTTAACTGCCCGTGTTGAATGAAAGTTAATTTTTCTACCAACCTGTGAATAATATCTAGCGCCGGTTTAAAGATAGTTTCGCCGAATAAATCCGGGGTTTTTGTTTGATAAGAAAAATCTTTTGGAAAATATTCATTTATTTTATGGCCGCTCTTATGTGTGCGTAAGGTATTCTTAAAGAAATCTACTATCGGCTGGACAAATGATGACGCCGTATACTGCATTCGGGCCTGAGGGCGCGCGTATCCGCAATCCCAGGTAACGACTCGTCTGATTTCGCGTTTCCGCAGAAGACCTCGACGAACGATAAATAAGAACAGAAAAATAAAATAAACCAGCAATGCCGCGATAACGATATATGATAATGGGCTTACAACTCCCGCGACAACCGTATCAATAGCGTTAATGGGCGTCTGCGTGATATCAAAAACCGCCTTTTTAAAAATACGGACAACGAAAGGAGCCATCAGGCCGATAAAAACACAAATCACGGCAAGAACAAGCATAGGGCCACGCATTAAAATCTTCGGCTCGCGTGCTTTATCACAGTGCGCACTTCGCGCCTCTCCCAGAAAAATAATGCCGAATGCCTTAGTAAAACAGGCCACCGCTAAACTTCCGATCAATGCCAAAGAAGCAATGATCCCCAATGACATAATGGTCACGGGCAAGGAAGCCAGAATACCCTTGAAAGAAGCGAAGTAAATCAGGAATTCGCTGATAAAGCCATTCAGCGGAGGAATCCCGCAGATCGCGGCCGAACCCACAAGAAAACAAAATCCGGTTATCGGCATTTTCTTAAGCAACCCGCCCAAAACATCAATTTCCCTTGTGCCGGTTTCATGCAAAACAGCTCCTGCGCCCAAAAACAGAAGACCTTTAAAAAACGCGTGATTTATAACATGCAGTAACCCGCCGGTAAAACCGATAACCGCCAAGACCGGATTGTTCAAACTCATCCCCAATATTCCCAAGCCAATCCCTAGGGCGATAATACCGATATTTTCTATACTATGGTATGCCAGAAGCCGTTTAAGATCATGCTGAGCTAACGCGAATAAAACACCCAACGCACCGGATGTGATCCCGATAGCGATAAGCAAATAACCCCACCAAGCTAACGGCACGCCTAAGAAAGTTAACATTCTAATTATTCCATAAATTCCGGTTTTTATCATCACCCCGGACATAACCGCGGAAACATGGCTGGGTGCGGCAGGATGGGCTTCCGGAAGCCATATATGCATAGGCATAAACCCCGCTTTCGTCCCAAAGCCTATTACAGCGCAGAGAAAGATTATTGACGGCGTAAACCCTGAAGGGACCGTCTTCCAGGCCGCAAAGTCAAAAGACCCGCTCTCTTGCCCCAGCAGGATAAACATCACCAATAGAAACAGCGTGCCGATGTGCGTAGCGATCAGGTAAATTAATCCCGCCCTGGCAACTTCTTTTTTTTCTCCTTCAAACAAAACCAGAAAGAATGAGCTGACAGACATTAACTCCCATGCTAATAGAAAAAGCATGGCGTTGCGCGCGAGGACTACCGTAATCATGCTGGCAACGAGAATGTTATAGAAAAACCACGCACTTCCTATGTTTTTTCTACCATAGTAATGCTTCAGATATTCAAACCCATATAAAGCCGATAAGGCGCATAAAATTAAAATGGGAGCCAAGAATACAGATCCTAACGCGTCTAATGATAGAGAAAAAGAACCAAAAGGAATAGACCACGGAATATTCAAGATAGAGGACCCGGAATTACCTATGGGGAAAAAAGACATTAAGCCAAGCGAGCAGGCGGTAACAGTGCCCAGAGCACCGATCACATTAGCCGCCTTGGACGACCGTCCTAAACACACGGCAAACAAACCGCTAATAACCAATATCCCTAAAAAATAAAGTAAAAAATACATATTAACTCTTTTCAATCGCCTGTTCGGCTTTCTCAATTTTAGTTAGAATAAAATCTCTGTTTTTCTGCGCCACCAAAGCGTTCTTCACGCCCGCGTCTTTTAGTACATGCGCAATTTTTGAAAGCATCGCCAAATGACTGCGCACCGTAGGGCTTATTAAAGTAAAAAGACAGTTGACGGGTTTCCCGTCAATAGCGCCGTAGTCAACCGGTTTATCCAAAAAAGAGATTGACACTATCGGTGACGGGATATGCGTTACCACAGGATAACGCGCGTGAGGGATGGCTATACCCTCGCCTAAACCTGTTGATCCCAACTCCTCTCTTACAAGCATAGCCTCCAAGAGGGTTTCTTTTTTGGCATCATCGGGCAAATTCAACAGATCAATAACTGCGTTTAACAAAGCCTTTTTGTCTTTGCCTTCAATACGATAATGGATGCCGCCCTTTTTTATAGCCTCTGTCAAATTCAGCCCCGAGATATTCTTATCAGCCCCATCATTAATAATCTGGTGAGATACATCTATTTTATTCGCCGTCGCCCAATCAAGGATATCAACCCGGTTAAAACGGTATTGGTCATGCACCTTATAAAAAGGAATCGTCTGATCTTTTATCCAGCGATAAACCGTGCGCTCGGTCACATTAAGCATAATCGCCAATTCTTTCACGCTTATTTGCACGATAAACTCCTTGTCAATTAAATTTCCGTTTATTTAATCAACTTTACCTAATATGACACTATATGACAGCATATTAGATTTGTCTATATATTTCATATTAAATGAATATATTCAGTTCCCTCGTTTTTAGTGGACATTTACGTGTCCATCCATGTCCATCAAAATGGTCTTTTTTGACCTTCCCGGACACCCGCAGGACACCCTTAAAATCGCCCGTTTTCCGACCTTGGGCGATTGTTTTGGCCGGTTTGACCATTGATGCCTAAAACCCAAAAGTGATGGACATGGACATCGATTTTTTTAACCACAATCACTGGCTCCACGCGCCTCGCCCGACCCTCACCCAACACCCCATCTGAAGGACTCGCGGCCGCCTCCAAGCATAAAAAATCCCTATTTCTATACCTTTCGGAATAGTTATAGGGATTCAATTTGCCTCACGTCAAAAACTATCTTAATCTGCGGCTACCAACGCCTCCGCCAAGTCCGCCATGCTGTGTCTATAAGGTAGGTATCGACCATCCGAAGGTGCGTAAATATACCTTCATAGACTCTCCGTTAGCACCTGAGAGCGTGCTGAGCGATTGCTTTGCTTCGGTGATAATCTCTGAGTCGAAGTGCAGCCAAATGTCCTGATAAATATTCTCTTTGCCATAACCAGCTTTCTTTACAGCAAAACAGCCTTCCAATCTTCACCAATCCATGCACCATAAACATCGATTTTAAGGTTCCACTCTTTTATCTTATTAACAGATTCTTTGATCTGCCTGCAGTGTTCTTCTTTATCAACAGGATTCGCTTTGCAATCATGATGTCCTGCGATAATAATATTTGTTGATGAGTTTCTTTCTACGGAAAGCGACACGCATCTTTTTATCGATTCAATAATGTCAGTGGATTTATTTTCACTTAAAACCCTATCTGGGCCGGGTTCGGTTACCATGTCTACGTAATCAACCTTAAATCTGTTAATCACAAATTCTATTATAGGCTTCTGGACCCTTCCGTCTATACAATTTATTGCTGTAGCAAATTTATACTTCATATTTTTTCATTTATGTTCGGCTTTCTTTTTGTTTATTTTCATAAGTATTTTGTCTATAACGAGTGGCTCTTATTATACAGTTTTGCCAAGAATTGTAAAATCGGTTTGTAACAACATGTCCTTCTTACAAGGGGAAAGGGAAAGGGAAAGGGAAAAAGGGGAAAAAGAAAAAAGGTGTCTGTCCCCTTTAACCACTAATAACCTTTAACTAATAATGGCAAAAGACACGTTTACCACAGCCGTTACCTTTTTTTCGTATGAAGAGGTATCATTATTGCCATACCAGGAAACATCATAAGAATTAACCGGGTTAATCTGGAAGGTCCCCATCTTGGCCGAACGCATCAGGCCAATCTTATTACCGGTTGAATTAGCCATTTGCTCGGCCCTTTGTTTTGCGTCTTTAGTGGCCTTGGCCAGCATTTCATGCTTAAGTTCGGCCAGCTTGGTGTAAAAATACTCGGGAGAAGCGGATATAAACTGGATATCCTGATTAATAAGCTCAGTTGCCTGGCGAGCAATATCATCAACTTTTTTAACATCATAAGAACGCACTTCTATAGCCTGGCTTATAAGATAAGCTTCTATCTCATTGGTATTATTTCCTTTTTCATTCTTCTTATAGAGTATTTTTGTATCTACCTGTGGAACAACGATCTCTTCTTCTTTTACGCCTTTGGATAAAAGATATTCTTTTACTGCTCTTAAATCATTCTTAAGCTTATCAAAAGCAACAGTCATTTTAGCATCTCTTCGGGAAAATCCTGAATTCCAAACAATATAATCAGAAACAATTTTCTTATCAGCCGAACCAGTAACCTCAATCACCTCATTGCTGAATTTCTTAATCTGCATCATGCCCTTAGAAATAACCAAGCTGGAAAAAATAGTTGCACCGGCGATACACAAACCCAAGATGATAATCTGCACATTCTTCAACCCACTCAAACTACCCATACCAAACACCTCCGTTATTTATTAAACTGGCCCATAAGATACTCCTTCGATCCAATTCGCTCGATACAAGCTGCTCAGGATTATTTCAACTAAACATTTTTGTTACCAAAAGTGTAAGTTTCAATAAAAAATCCTTCGCCATTTCTAGCGAAGGTTTTACTTTGACCTAGATTCCGTTAGGAATCTACCCCTAGGGCCGATCCCAAATTTTCCTCTCGGGAAAATTTGGATATATCGGGGTCATCCTTTTAAGGATTTTAAAGTCCGGGATTTAGCCCTTAACTCGGGACTTTTGCCCCTTTACGGGGACTATGACCTAATTGTCACTTTTAATTTATACCGAAATTATAGGTTCGTCAAGAACTATTTCAATCTATGTCAAGCCAAAGTAAAAATGTCCGGTTTCAAGTGTTAAGAGCGATTAAAAAAAGAGATAAAGAAAAAAGGTGTCTGCCCCCTTTAATCCTTTAATCCTTTAAATCAGCAGTTAGTTTATCCATGTCTTTATTAGATTAACAAACACCAACAACTGCGTTGATACCTGCTACAAAAATATTTTCGAACCACGGTGGCTGATTATTGTATTACCACAAGCTTTGGAATATCCCGCGAATCAACAGACTTTAATTTAATATTCTTGTCACTAACCTTGGCCTGCACTTTTATATTATGCTTTCCGGCAGACAGTTCGCCTCGCCAGGTTAACATTATAGATTTACCGCTCAAGCCTTCTGCCGCATAAATCTCTTTTGTGTCACATTCGTCACCGTCTATAACCAAACGCACGCTTGCTGTGCCGCCTGAAGCCGAAGAAGATATCACAACTATATCCCCTTCAAAAATAACAAAAACATTTCCCGCTTTGAGCTTTTGTGCAATGAGCAGGCCCGGTATATTCTGCCATACTGTTGAAGATGCATTCCATTTCCGGCCGGCTAAAGGAGTCTTAACCATCATATCGCCGAGGTCTTCCTGCTTTTCAACGCCCTCTAACTTTAGGAATGGATATTTCGTATAAAGTTCATTCAGCCCATCCTCCAGAGACATATTTCCTTCAACCGCAAGGCGAATATACCAAGAATGCATATCATCTACTATAGCACTCCATTTTTCCCAGCCTTCTTTGTCGATGTCAAAACATAAATCACGGATTCGCTCTGCCGGGTCCTGTGCCTCAATAAAACCTAAATTAGTCCTCAGCGCTAAAAGCATTCTCATATTGTCCATTTCTGTTTCTATTTTAGTCAACAAAAATTCTTTAGAGGAGACGGGAGCTTGGTTGCGTACAGAAAAGGGCAATGGAAGCACAAGCCATAACGCAACAACCAAACACCCCACGGCTATCGCGCCTATGGTTACGATGATTTTTGTTTTACTATTATTCATAATGCCTCCTTTATTTTTATAAGTTTTTTAGTTAGCCTAATTTTCTATCGTAAACAAATGATACGCGCAGCCGCAATTGTTTATCGAACAGATTGCGAAGCCGGCTT
>JBAYNQ010000044.1:0-8357 GCA_041678705.1 Candidatus Omnitrophota bacterium | reverse complement strand
TATAGACTGTTGGTTTCTTTATGCCTCCCGTTACGTTTCCAGTATAGCGTTGACAACCCTGTATAACTATAATAATATGTATAGTATAAAGGTATTCTACGGAAGAATTATACTTCTTCTTTTCCGTAATCAAAAGAAGCATTAATCGGCTATTGGTTCATCAGAGTTTTTGATATGAAGATTGTTCTAGCGAGGTGAATTTCTATGAAAGAACATAGTTTTTCTCTAAAGTCCCGTAATTTTACTCTGGTTGAAATTATGATTGTGGTAACGGTAATCATGATTTTAGTTTTTGCTTTCGTTCCCAGCATGCTACGGGCTAGAGTTACCTCAAACGAAGCCACTGCGGTTGCTAATGCCAGGGCTCTATACACGTCACTTCAAATGTATTACACCGATAACAATAAAAGATATCCTACGGAATTAAGCCAATTAGCAGGATACACTACTTCTCAATTAGCGAGCGGTTCCAAGTCGGGGTATCTGTTTAATTATACCTATGATGGTCCGGATTCCTTCCATATCAATATTAATCCACGTACACCAGGAAAAACTGGAACAAGGTACTTTTATCTGGATGAAAATAATATTTTAAGGGTTAACCCAGAAGGAGAAGCAACTGATAATGATCCCCCTGCAGAATAGGTTCTTAAAGCCCAGCGGTGACAGCTTTGTGGGTATAGATATGGGAAACCTTTATCTCAAGGGCTTAATCATCAAAGAAGGTAAAGTCACAGATTACTTTATGGAAAAAAAAGAAGCTTTGGCCGAGACCTTGAAAAAAGTTTGGGGCGACAAAAAAATAAGTGAAAGAAAAATTAAAATATCCTTAAAAGATCCTGCCTGTCTCATTAGGTATTTTCCTTTTCCCAAAATGGAAAAAAAAAGGCTAAAAGAAGCTCTTTTTTACGAAATGGGTAAATTTATACCTTTCTCTCCAGAAGAGGTTTATTATGACTACTTTGTTCTAAAAGAAAATAATCCTTCGGAGTTTTTGATACTTCTGGCAGTAGCAAAAAAAGAATTTCTCGACGGCATCCTGGAAGACCTGAAAAAAGTAAATTTGAAAGTTTCAGAGATAACCCTTGATAGTGCATGTTTAATAAATTTCTTTCTCGATAATTATAAGGAAAAAGTTAACGATAATGTCTGCATTCTTGATATAGGCTACAAGTTTTCCGTCATAACTATTCTTAATAAAGGAACCCCTTTTCTTACCCGTGATATAAAATTCAGCGCCCAAGATATTTTTCAGGTTATATCACGTACTCAAAATATACAAATTTGCGATGTTCAGGAATGGCTTAAATCTTCTAAGAGTGATCAACTTTTGTCCGACATAGTTCAAGATAGCTTTTCTAATTTAAGCAAAGAAATAAAAAGCTCTTTTGATTATTTTGAAGTCAATAAAGGCGGACACATAGATTCTCTTTATGTAAGCGGAGGGCTTTCCGATATAGATGGGGTATTTAAAGTGCTTTCGGATTTTCTTGAAGTAAAAATAAATATTTTAGAGGCTATGCCGGTATCCCAAGACATTTTCAGTTCTTCTTTTCCTCGGGAAAATTTTCAGTCAATAAAACAAGGTTTCCCGGCTGTATTTGGGCTAATGTCCCCAGACTTTAGGACATAATAGTAGAGGACTTTTACAAGAACAAGGGGCTTATGCATAAGGACCAAAAGCGAATTTATATAAACCTAAACCCCCAAAAAAAAGATGTTGCAGACTTGACTTTGCAAAATTTTGTTAATTATACCCCTCTAATTGGCCTGGCAGCCGCAATTGTCCTAGTAATCATTATTCTTTTCCAGGCGGTGGCTTTGAGGAAAATGTACACAGCTCGTGTTTACAGTAATAAATGGCTTAAGTGGGAGGATAAGGCTAAGCTAATCAGAGAGGTAAAATCGGGAATAGGGCTGTTGAATAAAGAAAAAGAATCCTTACGAGAAGTGTTGACTCCTAGGTATGAAATGGTTTTTCTCCTGGAAGACATTTTTTCCTCTTTACCCAAAAATATATGGTTCGAAGGGCTTGTCCTTGATAAAGATTTTTTAGATTTACGTGGATACGTAGTCAGGTGGCAGGAAGATTATCTTGTTTCTTTAGACAAATTTATAAATTCTTTACGGAAAAAGAAGTATTTTTCTTCGGTATTCAGTAAGATAAAAATAAAAAATTCCCAAATAGATAAAGTAAATGGCGTTGAAGTACTAAGATTTTTCATAGAATGCAAAAGATAACTTTAAATAAACAAAGTGCTATTCTTGTCGGCCTGAGTATCTTCTTGATTATAGAGGTGGTAGCAATGCTGCCTTTAAGCATCAGGCAAATAGTTGTTTTAAACAGAGAAATATCCGGGTTGTCTCTTAAGCTTAAAGATACAGAGAGAGAGTGGCCGAAAAAAGACGATTACGACAGCCAGAAATTTCTTCTGGAAGAAGAAATAAAAGTAATTCAAAAGAAGTTTGTTTCTTCTGATCAGGAATCCCAGCTGCTTTCGTTTATTTCTTCAGCTGGAAAATCCTTAGGGTTTGACATAAAGTCATTTTCTCCCGAAAAAAATGAGGAATATGATAGCTCAGAACAAAGGGGATTTAAATATTTACCGATTCATATAAGCGGCAATAGCAGGTATCATAACCTCGCTTTATTTTTTAATTACCTGCAGTCGAGCAAATATTTCTTTGATGTCAAAAAAATAAGTATAGGCACGGGGCTATCCGGTGATAAAATTAATATGGTGTTATATGGGATCATGAGAGATTCTCCGGAGGATCGTTAAAGAATAAAGGTTACAGCCAGTGGTTGGCCATACCTTTTCGAAAATATGAAAATGTGGAAGAAAATAGCCTTGCTTCTTTTTGCCGTGTTGTTCTCCTATTTTCCTCAGAATAGTTTATCGCAAAATTCCCGGTATGCTTTTAATGATAACGCCAGGGATCCTTTTGAACCCCTTATAAGTAAAGCTGGTTTTATACTTATACCTAAAGAAGTTGACATAACCGGATTGGCTATCCAGGGGATTATTTATTCGGAAGATTTACCTTTGGCTATAGTCAGCGGTGAAGTCGTTAAGCAGGGAGATTATATAGGAGATTACAGTGTTGCCCAGATAGAGGTAAAAAGGGTAATTTTAAAGAAAGGTAATGAGAGTTTTATCTTAACCTTGGAGGAAGAATGAGATTGAAAAAATACAAAATAGCTCTATTAAGAATAGCTGCAGTATTCGTTATAGTGTCGGTTTTCGCCGGAGCCGGGCTTGCCTTGGCTCAGGGAAATTTGATACCGGCCATAAAATTTAAAGATGTAGATATTAAGATAGTTCTTGAATCGATATCTCAGAAGGCCAGCAAGGATGGTAGAAATGTGAATATTGTAGTTAGCCCCGATGTTGTAGGCACCGTCAGTGTAAACTTAGAAGATGTCGACTGGTTTACAGCACTGGAGGCGATAATCCGTCCTTACAATTACGGGTATGAATGGATAGGGAATAATATAATCTTGGTTGATACTATGGAAAAGATAAGCCAGCGTGAGGCCCAGGCTAAAGAGCGCCAGGAAGTAGAGCCGGTTAGGACTAAAGTTTATCAATTAAAATATATTGATGCCAGTGATGCTAAAAAAGCTATTGAGTCCATGATTTCTTCTATGGGCAGGATTTCTATATTGGAAGTTACCGGCCAGGCGGGTTGGGAGTTTGGTACTGATGTAGCTAAACGTACCAGGGCCAGAGAAAGCAAAGTGTCCCGGACAAAAATCATGCTGGTTTCTGACATTTCAAAGAAACTTGACGAAATAGATGCCTTGCTTACCAAAATAGATGTTGAGCCTAAGCAGATTTTGATAAAAACTAAGATCATGGAAGTCGGCCAGGATGTTTTGAGAGATATTGGTTTTGACTACGGCACTGGTTCTACTGGTGCTGATGATGCTGATACTTTTGTTTTTACTCCGGCCGGCAAGAAAAACGGAGTAGATTTAGCGCAAATAGCTTCACACGTGGTTTTACCTACACCTGCCGGATCAGGAGCAAAAACAGCCGGTTTGACTGAGAACGCTTTTAAAGTGATATACCAGAAATTAACAGGAACGCAATTTGAAGTTATTTTTCATGCTCTTGAAGAGGACGGCAGGGTCAATACCCTTTCTGCTCCGGTGATACTTACTCTTAATAATCAGGAGGCATCGATTTTGGTGGGAGACAAATTTCCGATTATAAAAACCGAGATAAGCACCGAGACTTCCCGGATAACTGGAGGTTCTCTTGATTATTACCAGGACATAGGTATCCAGCTTAATGTCGTTCCTCAAATAGCCGGAGAAAACGAAGAGTTTATAAGCATGATCGTGCATCCGGCAGTAACTTCTCAGGATGGCACGGTTGACGTTAAGGCTTCGGCCAACGATACGCCGATAGTCAGTTATCCTAAGTTGACTACCCGGGAAGCAGAGACTCAGGTCATAATAAGAGATGGCGAGACTATAGCTATCGGCGGGCTCTTAAAAGATGTCAGGACTGATTATGATATAGGAATACCTTTTCTGAAGGATTTACCTTATGTGGGGCAGTTTTTTAAGCGTACCACACATGACACTGAGAAGATAGACCTTTTAATCTTTATTACTGCTAAAATAGTAAAACCGGGAGAACTAATTGCCGAGGAATTTATGGGTACGGCCGCGGTCACCTCTCGATTTGAAGAAGAGCAATAACCGATCGTTTAACGGAAAAGTTTTATGTATAGCCAGATGTATGGTTTAAAAACCTCTCCTTTTAATGTTACCAGTGACCCTGATTTCTTTTTTGAAAGTGCTTCTCACAGGGAAGCTATTTCTACACTTATTTATGGTATACAGAACAGAAAAGGGATTATCCTTATAACCGGAGAAGTCGGCACAGGCAAGACCACTCTTTGCAAGGCTTTGCTGGAAAGGCTCGCACCAAGCATAAAAACATCTCTTTTGCTCAATCCTTACTTTAGCGAAGTTCAGCTCCTGCAGGCAATAGTGGAGGATTTTGGCATAAAGGCAGAGAAAAAGAACCGTTTAGAAATAATAAAGCAGCTTAACGCCTTTCTTGTAGATATTAGCAACCAGGAAACCACGGCTGTGTTGATAATTGACGAGGCCCAGAATTTAAGCAGCCGCCAGCTTGAACAAATAAGATTGCTTTCGAATCTGGAGACTCCTCGGAACAAACTACTGCAGATAGTTTTATCCGGACAGCCGGAATTACTCGAAAAACTCAATAAAGTTAATTTACGTCAGATAAGACAGAGAATTTTTGTAAAACATAATCTAAAGCCTCTAGCTTTTGAAGAGGTCCAGGGCTATGTGGATTTTAGGCTCAAAGCCGCCGGGGGAGGCAATCTTATGATTGCACCCAATAGCTATGACCTTATCTATGAGTTTTCTAAAGGGGTGCCCCGGCTTATAAATATGCTTTGTGACAGGGCACTGCTTCTGGGTTTTGTTACAGAAAGCAAAGATTTTGGCCCTGAGATGTTCTCTGAATGCATCAAGGAGATAGCGTGAGCATTATTTACGAAGCTTTAAAAAAAATAGATTCTGGCAGTAAACCTGAGAAGGTAGAGGTTAAGACTTTACCAAAGTCCGCTGGCAAAAGAAGCCTTAAAAAAGTATTATTCATCCTGTTTTTAGTTATTTTATTTCCAGTACTTATCCTGGGATATTTTTTTATAAGTTATAAAAAAGAAAAAGTCCCGGTTTTTTCAATAGCTCAGAAATCCCATCAAGCCACCAAAATAAAAGATGCTTCAGGATTTAAGGATTATCTGGCAAGAAAGATTTCTCCTAAGACTAATATCAGCGAAGGATTTGTTCTTGAGGGGATTGTCTATGAGGATGGAGCCGCGATTGCTATTATAAACGAAACCTTTTTGAGAGAGTCCGAGATGATAAGTGATTTTAAAGTGGTTAAAATAACTCAAAAAACAGTAGAATTGATTAATGCAGATACCGGAGATACTTTGAAATTGTCCCTGCCGTTTTAAACAGACTCCAGAGCTTATTTTATAAATTATTTAAGGTAAAGTTTAACGGTTATCAGTGGTTTCTTTATTTCCTTTAGGGTTTTAGCAGTAATAATAAAACAATCAACAGCTTTTAACCGGGTTTTTTCTAGAAAGGCTTTCTCCAAAGAATAGATCTTCCTTTTTTCCTTAGCCAGGTATATAAACCGAATTATTTTTCCCGCGAAAGGAAAACAAACCTTGATATTATCCCCGAAAAAATCACAATTGGTAAGCTTGGGTTCGAGTTTGATATTACCCATACTAAACTTTATTCCCAGAGTTTCCTGCAGTAGAGTGTATGTATACCAGCTTGCTGAACCGGTTAGATAAAGATAGAGGCCTTTGCCTTGGGAGTTAAAGTATTCAGGTAGGCAGGGGCATATCTGGCTTTTATCAGATGTCGACATCTGATAAAGTGAATTAAGCACCTTTTTCCCTTGAGCTGTAAAACCCTGTTTATAAAGAGCGTTAGCCAGGAGTATGGACATATGGCTGAAAACAGCGCCATTTTCTTTGTCTCCGTAGGAAAACCCAAAAGCCCTTCCCAGCTCAGGATACAGTGAACCAAAATCGGTATTCAGGCGAAACCCTCCTATAGTTTTATCTTCTAAGTTGCGGGATATTGCTGTCCAGATTTTTAGAATCTGTTTTTTAGAAGCTATGCCGCTCATAATCGCGAAGACTTGAGAGGCAAGCATCATTCTTATTCTCTTACCTTTTCTACCTTCGACTTTACGCCCGGAATTATCGTAATAGCCGTTAAAAAAACCTTCCTTTAACCACTCGTGTTTTAATATCCATCCCGACAGGTGCTCGGATTTTTTTTCTAAGTCATAAATCAACTTGTCGATATTAAAAGGCACCCTTTTGCCGTTTGTATTGCTTGTTTTCTCCAGGTATTCTTTTAATCTAGCCTGTTTGTTCCTAAAATTTCCGTAATCAAGAGGCCTATCTATCCTGTCCAATAGAAGTCTCAGCTCTTTGAGCAGAAAAACGCTTTTTCTTGTTTTTTTCAGTTCTCTCAAAAAGGTGCAAATATCCTTTAAGTTATGGGCAAACATGAAGCTGAAAGCGACGCTTTCACCGAATTCCGCGGCCATATCCAGTCCGTCATTCCAATCAGCGTTTTCAAGCCGGATTATGTTGTGGCGCCCGACATTAAAAAAAGAAGTCAGATGCTGTATTAGGATATGTTCTAGGACACTGCCTTTATATATTTTACCTTTTTCGGTACGCAGGATAAAATCTTTGCCGGCAGTAGAGACTTCTTTGTTGCGCTTGCGAAAATGATCTTGGAAATAAGCCAGGTCTTTTTCCAGGATGTTCAAGTCGCCGGTTTTGTTTATGTAAAAGCAGAGGCTTAAGTACGGCCATATACCGTGGTCCATCCATATTCTGGGGATGCTGTTACGGTCGGGGAGAAAATCATTATTCCTTGTTATTATTGTAGCGTTAGAGCCGTCAATGCGTATTCCTTGAAAACTTTTAATTATTAATTTTCTGGCCTCTTTGGGCTCGTTTATAAGAAGGGTTAGAGCATCTTGCCATAGGTCTCTCCAGCCTCTTCCGCCTTTTCCATAATCAAAATGAGGCAAAAAAGAGCAACCAAAAAACTTTCTTAAGGTTGGCTGAAAAGTTACCCAGCGCAGCCAGTTATTAAAATTCGTATCTTTAAAATCGAAAGTTACTTTTGAAGTGTAGCCGAGCCAGTATCTTTTTGTTTCCTCAAGGCTTTTATAAATTTTGCGGGGGGTATTTAATTTTCCCAAAATTTTTTTGGCGAGCTTATTCACGGAATTTTTAATTCTCGTTTCGACTCCCAAAATTAAGAAATAATTTGATTCTTCGCCGGGCTTAAGTTGCCTTTCTCTAAACCTAAAGGCACCCAGAGTTTCCTTCCCTTGTAAGGGAGAAGAAGCCTTTGTTATACCGGGTTTCTTTTTTAGGATTGCTTCAGGAAAAGTGAGGTTTCCTTTTCCGCAAAAAAAATCAAGAGTAGGGAATTGCCCCTCAGGAGCCAGGAAATCGTTTTCAAAACCCAGGCAGAAATAAGTAGCGGTATCTAAGGAATGCCCTTTTTCATTAAAGATCATCTTCGGTTTAAGAAATAAACCGTAAGGGTGTATTTGAACGCGGTTTAAGAGGCTGCTTACATGTCGGTGATCCCTAAGGTTATTTTCTCCCCGGCCGTAAAGAGGAATGCAGGATACCGGCGATATCGTTATTTTTTTTCGGCCCCGGTTGATTGCTTTAATCCACATAACTTCAACGCCGAGATCGTAAGGAACAAAGTTGATAATTTCTAAGCATAGATTTCCGGC
>JBAYNQ010000043.1:0-8410 GCA_041678705.1 Candidatus Omnitrophota bacterium | reverse complement strand
ATTTTTTCCCGGGCAAGGCAGCCACGGATTCTGTTAATAAAAACTTTCCTTTTTGTATCCAGCCTTTTAATTCCTGACTTATTTCGCAAGCCTTAAAATAGCTCGAAAGACAGCCCACTGGAACTTCTTTACCTAGAACTTTAATCCTGCCCGACTTAAGCGCCGCATAACTAACACTGCCTAAAACCTCACCGGTTCCTTTAGGATAAGCTTTGCTATAATCAACAATTTGAGTAGCTATATCCTCATCGGTTACAGAAACGTACCTGGCAACTTCTTCGTTCAGAATCGGTATGGGAACGCCTATGCCTACGGCAAGAGAAGCCCCGTATCCCAGCAAACTTACACCTTTTAGCCACTTGGCTTTCATTTGTTTTAAATCCCCTATTACAGCAACCGTACCCGCCGGCGAAAGCGGAGTGCTGTTACGGGCGCGTTTAACCGAAGGGTTATGCTGCGTTCCCCAAAAGCTTACAAAACCCACACCTCCGCCTAAAAAGATTTTTGTCCCTATTCCGATAGTTTTGTATAAAGGATCATTCAATAAGGGCGATAACTGTCCGCAGCTGCAATAATTAGCATTGCCCAGATTCGGCCGTAAAGCGCCCATGTAGGTGTATATTATTTTGTTAGAAAGATTGACGGCAACGTTGTAGCTTTGATAAAGATTCCTGGGGTTAAACAAAACAGCTTCATTGATATCCTTTATATTAATCAAAGTCTTAAGCCTGGTCCGAGGATAGCAATCTGTACCATAAGCAGAAGCTTCCAAAATCAAGTCTTTGCCCTTGACCAAATCTTCGATTACATGGCCGCCGCCATACTTAAATTCTCCAGGATAAACTTTATTCCTGGGGTCATCTTCGGCCAGAGCTGCAGCTCCAATAAAAAGGTCGGCTGCAGCAAGCCCGCAATAGGCCTCTACACCATTGAGAGTGGCTTTGCCTGCGCCGAGTTTTATTTTAGGCTTAGGATGCCCCAAATTAATGTAGGCCCCGGAAGAACACATCGGGCCGAAAGTGGCAGTAGTCACAACATCAACCTGCACAGCGGCTTTTTTTAGGCCGCTCTTGCGAACAAGTTGTTTCATTTCTTCGGCAGTAATAACTACTACCTTTCCTTTCTTTATTTTCTCGTTTATCTGGGCTATAGTCTTGGCCATCATTACACCCCCTAAAGAAATCTATTAGTTTATTTGAAAGCCTTTTTCATTCAATATCCTTTTATATTATTTTATCTTATTTTTTAAAATAGAGGCTATTTTTTTTCCTGATAAAAGCATACCCCCGAAAATAGGCCCCATCCTGGGAGTACCAAATACGGCATTAGCCGCCATGCCGCAAACATAAAGTCCGGGACAGACTTCTTTGGTATTATTGATTACGCTATTTTCCGCCTCATCAGCCCACATTGATTTTTCACCTAAGATTTTACCGGTCTTGGTCTTTAGCCTTATCCCAGACTTTTTTTCAACGACTTTAACAACTTCACAAGGATGCCCGGTTGACTCAACTACAGCTTTAGCTCTTATAGTTAGAGGATCGACATGTAAGTTAGCAGCTTGGGCAGCTGACCAATTTACAACCAGGCCGCAGACTTTATTTTTTCTGACCATAACATCTTCAACAGATACCCCATTTATAATAATGGCCCCTTTCTTAGCAGCATGATACCCCAGAGAACAGACACACTCTACGGAATCAGCAAGGTAGTAATCTTTCTGGTACTTTTTGCTGCTAATAGAAAACTCATCCAGTATTTTCTTAGCCGAGGCTTGAACGACAATTTCGTTAAACATCATGCCCCCGCCCCACATACCTCCGCCGATAGACAGCTTCCTTTCGAAAACAACAACGCTTTTGCCGGCTTCAGCCAGATAAGCTGCGCAGACCAGTCCGGATGGCCCGGCTCCGGCAATCGCCACATCAACATCTAATGATTTAATAAGCTTCTCTTTATACGACTCAATAATCGCTTTTGAAATTATGACTTCATCTAGCATACATTACTCCCTTCTTACTAAGCCACTTGTCGCAAACTTTCAATTCTCAGCACACCAGTGATCAAAAAATCCCAAATAAATAAGCCGTAACTCTTAAGTTATAATTTAAAAAGCTTATAGCTTTTTAAATTGAAAGGTACCTTTCTCCGGTATCAGGCAATATTACGACTATCAACTTGCCTTTACTTTGGCTCCTTTTAGCCACCTCTACCGCCGCCCAAACCGCTGCCCCGCTTGATATACCAGCCAAAATACCTTCTTCCCGGGCAAGTCTCTTTGTGGTAAGCAAGGCGTCTTTATATTCTACACTAATTATTTCGTCAAGCAACTCCTGTTTAAGGACGCCGGGTATAAATCCAGCACCAATACCCTGAATTTTATGCGCGCCGGCGGGGCCGCCGGAAAGAACTGCTGAATCCTTGGGCTCGATGGCAATAGCTCGAAAAGAAGGTTTTTTCTTTTTTATAAACTCAGCTATCCCGGTAATCGTTCCACCCGTCCCCACCCCGGCAACAACCATGTCAACTTTTCCATCTGTATCCTGCCAAATTTCTGAAGCGGTAGTACGAACATGCACCTCGGGGTTTGCCGGATTGTCAAACTGCTGAGGGATAAAAGAATCGGGATATCTATTCTTGAGCTCTTTGGCCCTATTAATGGCACCTTTCATTCCTTCGGCATGGGGAGTCAAAACTATTTCGGCTCCTAAAAGGGCAAGGAGCCGGCGACGTTCAAGGGACATAGACTCAGGCATAGTGAGAATCAACTTATAACCTCTCTGGGCACATACAAACGCCAGGCCAATGCCGGTGTTACCGCTCGTCGGTTCAATTATTACCGTATTTTCGTTAATCAATCCTTTTTTTTCGGCATCTTCCATCATGGCCAACCCGACTCTGTCTTTTATGCTTGAGCAAGGATTAAAAAATTCAAGTTTTGCCGCTAGTATAGTATCTTTTCCGGAAAAAATTTTGTTTAATCTGACCAGAGGAGTATTGCCTACTAACTTTGTAATGTTATCCGCTATCTTCATTCCCTGCCTCTTTTATTTTAGAAAAACGCCTCTTTTAAATTCTCAGTTTCGCTAATTGATTCTCCTCCAGAGCCCTAATCTTAAACTTCTGGGAGCTGGTTTCCGGAATCTTTCTGTAGAGAACCTCTGCTT
The DNA here is from genome assembly GCA_041678705.1 of Candidatus Omnitrophota bacterium. Classification (GTDB taxonomy): domain Bacteria; phylum Omnitrophota; class Gorgyraeia; order Duberdicusellales; family 4484-171; genus JAQUWY01. Next base: position 5,243 of record JBAYNQ010000043.1, on the reverse strand, counting down.
CTTGCCCGGGACAAGTATATCTTGCTATTATAGCCGCGGAAATTTCCTTATCCCTGTCACTACATGTTCCCCTGCCTAATCCGCTGGGCCCGGAAATATCTGCAGGCTCAATCCATATGTCTTCTTCCTGGATAAAAGAAGCTAACTGGCTGTTTTCGTTTTCGTTTCTACCTACGATAAATTTAAATTTCGGACTGACCCTAAAATGCCTGCCCACAGTTAATAATTCAAAATTATCCAAAAAGTTTCGACAGTGAGACCTCATATCTTTCAACCTATGACAAAATGATGCTTCAGTCAAAAGACATCCTCCTGCCGGCCAGGGATATTTTTTTATCCCCAGACTTTGAGCCAAAGTAATCTGGATTTTTCTGGAACGGCCGCAAATACCCAATAAAGCTTCGGACTTAAGCCAGCCTTTTTGTTCGGCAATCGTGGCCTCAAATAACTTAGCAGAAAGAAGTCTAACTAAAATTCCTTCCAGGCCGCTTTCTTTTTCTATAAGTTTCATCGATTCCCGATTTTGGGACATGGGTCTCTGCCCCAAGACTTCTCCGCTAACTACGAAACCCGCTCCCTGCTCGCCCATCAGCTCTTTTGCCCGCTGGAACATAAAAATCTTGCAGTCAATACAGGGATTGAAATTTTTCCCATATCCATAGCGAGGGTTCTGCATCGCCTGGAAATATCTCTCGCCGAGACTCTCTAAAATAAGTTTTACCCCCAGGTTCCGGCTCATATTCCCGAGGGCATCTTCCATCATTTTGAGTTTATCCTGTTTATAAAAAGGTGTCCGAAAATGAACAGCTACAGGTTCAATGCCTTGAGCCTGTAAAAGCCTTACCACTATATAACTGTCGAGGCCTCCGGAAACAAGAACGATAGCTTTCATCATTTTTACCGTTTCTTAACTTTATATAGAATACGTAAAACTATCCCTTGGCTTATTTAAAGATTCCTCTACCAAATCCCTCAGCGTTACCGCCTCTAGGGTCTGTATTATTTTACTGTTTAATAATTCCCAGACTCCTCGGGTAGGGCATTTTGTCGATCGTTTGCACAAAGATGAATTATTGAGACAATCTAAAATGCTTAAACCTCCCTCTAAAATTTCAACTATTTCCCTGAGGCTAATCTCTGACGGATCCCTGGCTAAAGCATAACCGCCGCAAGGCCCCCGAAAAGATATAACGAGCCCCCTGGCTTTTAAAGGAATAATTATCTGGCTTAAGTATTTTTCGGAAATACCTTCATTGCTGGCTATATCTTTTAGAGAAATACCTTTAACCCCATTAAAAAGCGCTAATTCAAACATAAGCCTAACCCCATAACGCGTCCGCGTAGATATCTTCACAAATACCGCCTTTTATAACCCCTTAATAATACTGGTTATACCATTCACTACTAAAACTATAAGATAAGTAGTATTTACACTACTAAAACCTTTTTGTCAAGTTTATTTTTGAACTTTCTTCCTATCTTCTATTCTTTTCTTGCAGCTTAGGTTCAGGAACCCTTAAAAAGATTTTTTAGCAGAGAAATTTCATTTTTAGTAAGGTAGGTACGTAAGAAGAGCCTTTTTAAGGACTTTAAGCTGGTTTCAACCCGGTCTTTTTTCACTCTGAGACTGAGATAATCTCTGAGGTAGTCAAAAAAGGTTTCATACTCACTCCGGAGGGCCGGCTTAAAAGTCGAAGCCGCATACAATTTATCTATAATAGTAGCTATCTCATAACAGACAATTCCCACGGCTTGGGATAAATTGTAAGAAGAAAATTCCGGGCTTGCCGGTATATAAAAAATACCTCCGCATTCCTCTGTTTCCCGGTTTCGTAATCCAAAGCTCTCCTGGCCAAATATAATGCTTATGCGTCCGGCCTTGGCCAAAGAAACAATTGAATATTTTATATCATTAAAATTGTGTATATAAATATCTTTGTGCTTACGGCGGCTGGCACCGAATACGAATTGTGAGCTGGCCAAAGCTTCTTTCAGGCTGCCATAGACTCTGGCTCCTTCCAAAATATCTTTAGCTCGCCTTGCCACTTCAGAAACTTTTTGACTAAGACAGGGGTTTACCAGAGAAAAAGTCGAAAAAGAAGTATTTTTTAAAACTCTGGCAGTCAAACCTATATTTTCCGGAATTTTTGGCTCTGCCAGAACAATGTTTATATTGTCCAATATTTTTTGCTTATCTTTCAACATGATCTTATAAAACCTGCTCAATAGGCTTTCGGTTATAGCTTAGAGCTTATTCTGTTTAAAGTTTTGTCGGAACAAGCTATTTCTATGTATTTCCATATATTTCTACCGTATTTCTACTAAAAAATGACTTAGGATTTTTTTTGCCTTAACCTTTTTTTAGAACTGCTCCTTGGGTAAATTAAAATAGCCTATTTTCAATCTAGGACAGTGATGTTTTATCTCTCTGATTAAAGAAACAATTCCCTGAGGCTTCAATCTTTTCTTTTTAAAAACATTAAGATATAGTTCGGGATCAATATTGAGATTACGCAGCTGAATCATATCTATGTCTTTAGATTTGACAAATTTAATCAGACTTTTAATTTGTTCTTTAGAATCGGTAAATCCGGGAAAAACAAACAGGTTGACTGATACAAATTTTTTATATTTCTTCGCTGTATCGATAGAAGCCAGGACATCTCCAAAAGAATATTTTCTTGGCCGAAAATAAGCCTTATAAGCCTGGGGCTGAGGGCTATTAATGCTTACTCTAAAAGAATCAACCCCTGCCTTACATAAAAGCTCTATCTTTTTTGGCAAGCTGGCATTGGTATTCACATTTATGGTGCCCCGGCTGAGGCTCTTTCTTAGGCTGCGCACACTCTCAGCTATCACTTCAGCTTCAAGAAGCGGTTCGCCCTCACAGCCCTGGCCGAAACTTACTATTGCCTCAGGAGCAGCCTTTAAATGCTGTGTCATAACCTCTACAATTTCACTTACTCGAGGACGAAATTTTATCCGCTGATGAGAAGAAAGACATTCTGAATCCTGGTGGCTAAGACACCCTAGGCAACTGGCATTGCAGCTCTGAGAGGTAGGCAAAGGGGCTTCCCAGCGCATCATGAAAAGATTCTTAGCCGCCAGACAGTTATAATTCAGCGCGCAACGGCTAAGATGCTTATAAAGCCGGTTGGCAGGAAACTTATCAAGGAACAACCTTGCCTTTTTCTTTATGATTTTATCATCATAAAAACGGGGGCTTTGGCGAATACGCCGGTCAACTCTTACAGCAGAGGCATACCACTTTGAACCGTTAACTCCGCAAGCTGTATAAGCCCAAAGAGGAAGCACCACTTCTTTTTTAACAAGCGCTGCCGGATTATATAAACGCAAATACGCCGGAGGCATAAATGCGGATAGGGCAAAAACTTCTCTGCCTTGGAATTTCTCTACAACCTGGAATTTATTGGTTTGCGGATCAAAACCAATAGGTGCCCTTCCCGGTAAATAGAAAAAAGTTGAGCCTTGTGGAAAATGAATGAGCTCATGGCTGGAGGGACATATGAGCTTATGGCCTGTTGAAGCAGCCATTCTCAAAAAGGGATGTTGATAGATATTTCCTTTTCGGTCCGAAAAAGCTAAGTAAGGTAAATTCATTCGCTTTATTTCAACTTAAACCTATGATAAAGCCTCCCAGGGCAAAAAATACAAAAACCATAATTAATTTTATAATTCCTAGATGTTTTTTTAGAAACCTATTGAAAACGGCAGATTTAACTCCTGCCAGGGAAAGAAGAAAAATAAATACCAGAGGAAGAACAAACATAAGGTTGTATAAAATTAGATATACCCAAGCCTTAAGCCTTAAGGAAGTGCTTTTGAGAATAAAAACTATTGTAGGAACATAAACCTGCCCGGTACACACGGCTTCCAGAAGAGAGACTAAACATCCCACGATAAAAGAAGTCAATATAAGGCTTGTTACACTGTGGCTTTCCCTATGGCGCAGCCGTGAACCAATAACAAAATTTATTCTTTTCTTTAAAAATCCTGGCAGCTGCAAAATAGCCCCCTGGGGATCTTTGGTCTTCTTAAACCTTAAATAGTCATACAGTGCAGCCAGCCCCATGGCAAAACAAAAGAAAGCTACAAAATAATAAAAACCCTTTATAAAAAGGTAGACATTGCTGGCCGCGTACAAAAATTTAAAAATTCCCAGTCCGATGAGCAAATAAGTCAGAAATACCGCTAAACAATAGAAGACGCCTACATAAATCATTTCTCTCCTGCGGTATCCATAAACTGCTAAAAACGAAATAAAAAAAACAATCACAGCAAAAGCACAAGGGTTTATCCCGTCAGCAAGTCCGCTTCCCATAACCGTAAATAGCGACAGTTTTTTAAATATGCTGACCAAATCAGCTTTAGGGACCTCCCTGGTAACAGACCCGTCTCTAATGACAGCCTTGATAGTCTGGGATAATTCTTTTTCTATTTCGTTGAACCCCACCAAAAAAGTATCTCCTACGAAAACAGCCGGAACAAGAGCCTTTTTACGATTAAACTCCTTAGTCAGGTTTTCCAGCATGCGTAGATTATCTGCCTCGGCAGTATCAAGCTCAAGCCAATATAAGTTTTCGGAATATTCCTCTTTTAAAGGGGGTAGAATTTTCCGGCGGACATCAAGGCAAAGCCGGCAGTGGTTGGAAAAAAACACCATAACCGTAGGTTTATCCTGAGCTACGGTGGTTGCCGCCGATAATAAAAGTAAGGCTGCTATAATAGTATTTCTTAAAATCGTCTTCATACACTTACATGTTTGCGTACAATTATACCAGATGCCGGAATTAAACTCAAACCGGATAAGTTTGAAAAAGTCGTAATTTGTTGTAGAATATATCAGATAGAAATATTCTCTTGGTGCTGTTATTTTCCCAGAAAAGTAAATATTAATCAAATATGCTTTATAAATTTATAGACGATAAGGGTACTTTCCGCATAGATAATCCTCAAGGGTTAGGCCTCTATTTCCCTTTAACTGACAGCACAGGAAACATCTTGTGTTCTATCAGCCCTAATTTAGGCGGGGATATCAAAAAAGACAATGACCACTTTCTCACGCCTCCGGCTAGTATAACCGACATCGAGAACAACCTTCTCTGCCGCAGAGAATTTTTTATATCAGTTGATAATAAACTCCTGCGAGCCTCTTACCCCTGGGAAGACACCCTGGAAGCCGGCTTGCTTTATCATAAACTTACAAAAACAGCCGGAAATAT
>JBAYNQ010000042.1:0-8528 GCA_041678705.1 Candidatus Omnitrophota bacterium | reverse complement strand
TAAGCAGCTCGGCAAGCGGACCCAAGCGTTTTCTTAAAGTAGAAGGAACTTTAGGTTTTAAAACCAGCCCCAGGCTTGGTTCATTTAAGAGTTTGCGCAGAAGAAAGTCATAATTATCCCGCATAAATTCATGTCCGGTATGCCACCGAGCATCATCAGCAGAGTTTTCATCAAAAAAAGCTATGATATTTCGCGCGCCGCGGCTTTTAAGTTTATCCCGTATCTCTTTAGCCCTGGTGCGTAATAAAAAAAACCTGTAATCACCGAAATATCCCGTAACCACATAATAAGAAATAGTTGAATTAGAACGCTTCTCTAGCTCCAGGCCTTTTCTGGAAAATCCGAAAACAATATCTGAAAAGGTAATAGTTTCCGGAGCGGGAAATTCTTCAAAAGCCCTTTGATATACTGTGTTGATGCCGCCGCAATCTCTTAAAGCATCAGTGATTATGCAGTGGTTTGAGTCGTATTTAAACCATGACATATACAGCTTGATATTGTAACGGCTGAAAAAATCAAACCAGTAGTTATACTGGGCCGAATAATACGCGGCCTGCTTCCTAAACCACTTATCCAAACCGGAACCACCGCTAGATTGAGCGCTTAAAGGTAAGGATTTCTTTTGCGGATGGGCTAACCAATGATAAAAAATATCTGTTCCCTTAACAATAGAAGCCCCGGGAGAAAGAGCTACATAATTAATACCGTATCTATCAAGAGCCTTTCTCTTTTGTTCATCCAGAGGGTCTTTAGAATTATTAAAAATAAGGAGAATATCTTTTGCCGAAAGCTCCGATTGCTGCCAGAAAAATAAATCCGAATTAAGCCCTTGGTCATCAAGATTAAAATGGTTTAAGTATTCAGCGGCAAGCTTTACGGAAGAATCTTTAAGGTTTCCGAATGATGCCGGATTTTCTTCAAAACTCCTGGAAAAGGGAAACCGACGAGAAAAGATTTTTTTGATAAACTCAAGCAAGCCTTTTTCTTTAATATAATAATACATACTCTGGATTACTTTAATTTTTGAACCCATAATAGAAACAAAAATAGGCTTTATTTTAATTTGCCCGGCTATTGCAGGAACTATTTTTATTCCGTATTTTAAGCCATAGTTTTTTATCTCCTCCATCCATAACCTTTTATTAAGAAATAAAGTACCTCTCTTGGTTTCGCCAGTTTTTTCTTTTTTCAATTTCCATACCGCAATTTGAGTAATAAGCTGTGCCCGCCACAATGTATCATTTGACCAAAGGTCGACATGAGTAACCCGTTTTGCTAAAAAAGTCCCGAGACCCTTTTCCAATGTGCCTTTATCACAGAGAGACCGAAACGAAGCTTTAGAAATTATTTCATTCTGGATATCGGAGAAATCAAAATAAGCTATTCGTAAACGCAGCAAAAGTCTATTTTCATCTTTGATGTCTACAAGACGAAATTCTAACTTCTCTAAAGAACTTTTTAGCAGTTTCAACATTACCTTGGCTATAATGCGAGCCGATCTTGCAGTGTCAAAAAAATATACTCTTGCACCTACCCGCTCTTGCTTTAAAGCTATTTTGACAATAAAAGGGAAAATACAAAATAACCAAGAGACAACGGTAAGCTGCTCTATAAAATAATAAGGCTGAATTTTATTTCTTTTGACTTGCATATACTTTTAATTACCAAGCACTCCAACCGCCATCAACATTTAAAGTCTCTCCAGTAATGTACTCCGATACGTCTCTCGATAAAAAAAGACAGGCTTCAGCTATATCTTTAGCCGTCCCCCACTTTTTTTGTGGCGTTCTCTCCAAAGTAAACTTATAAAGTTGATTTTTCTTTTTAAAATCTTGGGCATAAGATGTCTGACAAAACCCAGGAGCAATCGCATTGACATTAACATTGTAGTCTGCCCACTCTAAAGCCAGACATTTTGTCAAAGATACTATTGCCCCCTTAGAAGCCCCATAAGCAGCTAATTGAGGCAAACCTAGTGTACCAACTATAGAAGCAATATTAACAATTTTTCCTTTTTTCCTTTTGACCATATACCTGCCGGCATACCGGCAAAAAAGGTAAACGCTGTTGAGATTATTAGTAATTACGCAGTCCCATTCTCCTAGATTTGTATCAAGAAAATTTTTCCGGAATCTCATTCCGGCATTATTAATAAGCACATCTATTTTTCTGAACTTAGTTATTATACTTTCCGTGAATTTGACTACGGTATTTTCAGATGAAACATCTCCACCGATTAAAAGTATCCTTTTACTGTCGAATTCAGCTTCCTTCTTAAGCCGAAGCAAATCTTCTTTACTGCGGCTGATAAGGCACACCATCGCTCCCTGACTGTAAAAAAGCTTTGCTGTCTCTCTGCCAATGCCTTTACCGGCGCCGGTGATAATACAAACTTTACCTTTTAAAGTTTCGTTTAGATTCATATCATTCTCCTATTATATAATTGAATGCTTCCAATATGGCAGCCTCGGATAAATCATTATAGATACCGCAATCGCCGATCCGGTTAGGTAAAATAAATCTTAAACTGTTACTGTGTTTTTTCTTATCTTTATAAATATTACTCATACACTCCTCGATTAAATCCCGGCGGATAAAACCGGCTTCCTCCGCGAAGACTTTTGTCGGCAGGCCGTATTTAAAAAGTATATCTTCATGAGCAAGCAATATCTCCTTACCCTGCTTTAAGCGGTTTAAAGCTAAGAAGGCCGCTCCGACCATCCCCAAAGAAACTCCCTCGCCATGGCGATAGACTTCCTCTAAAACATCTGTAGAAACCTCTACGGCATGGCCCAGGGTATGCCCGTAATTAAGTTTTAAACGCTTGCCCTGCTCTCTTATGTCGCCGGAAACATATTTAAGTTTTATCTCGATAGCCCGGCGCATTATATGGGACAACACCAGCTCGTTTTTATTAAGAACCTTGCGGCTTTCAAGAGAAAGAAAATCAAACAACTCCTCATCATCTATTACGGCACATTTTATAATTTCGGCAAGCCCGGCCTTAAAGTCTCTCTGAGACAACGAATCTATGAATTGAAAATCTATTATATTCAAAATCGGATGATAATAGTTACCTATGGCGTTTATTGTTTTTCGAAAATTAATTGCTACTTTACCGCCAATACTACTATCAATCATAGCCGTAAGGGTAGTAGGCACAGCGATAAGATTTATTCCTCTATGATAAGTACTAGCCACAAATCCGGCCAAATCTCCGATCACCCCTCCGCCTAAAGCTATCATCGTAGAGTCTCTTGATAAAAGATTGGTTTCAAGAAGTTCGTATATTTTCATTGCCTCACTTATAGTCTTATTATGCTTGCCGGCTTGCATAGGGTAAGGATAAACCTTGTAACCGGCTGCTGACAGCCCCTTCTTTAAAACCGGATAAACGCTGTTTTGAAAAAAAGTATCAAAAACCAAAGCTACATTCTGGTTAAGTGTTTTAGCCTGCAAACACTCTATTATATCGGCTGCTATATCGTCGGTGCCGACAATAATATCATATTTGTGTTCGCTGAATTCAGCTCTGTATTTTTTAGGCAGCTTTTCCTGAATCATAAATTTCTCTAAAAAGTAAAAAGTCCTGTGTCCACTATCAACTCTGCTACTCTAAAATCTTCCGGCGTATCTATATCATGGCCTTCGAAATGGTCTATAAACTTTATATATGGGTTTGAACCGATTCTCTGGCCGGTCTTCTCAAAAACCTCCCTTTTAAATACATAAAGGCTGGATTGTTCGACAACTACCGGTTTAATATCCTGAGTGCGCGGAGTTTCCTGATTAAGGGTATAATTCAAAGGTTTACCCTGAAACCAGCAAAATTTTTTTATCTCATAAGCCGTAAAGGCTGAATCGTGTTTTCCGGAGTTTACTTTATCTATACACTCAGCTACAGTCTGCGGCCTTACAAAAGGAGAAGTTATATGAAATAGGACAATGGTTTCGGCATCGCTGACTTTTAAAAACTCTCTTACAATATCCTGTATTGTTGTTTGTTGAGTATCAAGGCTGTCAGGACGTTTTACAAATTGATACTTCAGGCCTTTTTGTATATATTCACATATCGATGGCTCAGAAGCAAACAGGTTTATCGCCTTGACCCCAGAGACTTTGTTCAAGGTACGTAAGGTATAGTTAACCAGCGGGACTCCTCCTAAATTTTTAATATTCTTAAAAGGAACCCGGTCACTCTTAAGTTTTGCCGGCAGTAACACTTCGGTTTTCATTTTACCCACTCTCCTCTTGGTTCACCTTAACAGATATTCCTTCTCATACTCGCAAGAAAGCTTATCAAGAACTGCCAAGGCTTCCTTAGAAGCATTTTCTTTAGCAAATTCTCGACGTAATTGGAACTCTTTGTTTTCATCGCTTGATTTCGGCGGCTCCCAACCATACTTTTTATAAATCTTTGAGCCTACACCTTGAGCGTACATCTTGCGCGGGACGTTCTGGCGCTTCATCATCTTACGGGTAGCTGAAGTAACCTTAGTTTGAAGGACCAGCTCTATAGTTTTTAAATAAGGCTCCGGCTCGATAACGAACTTTTCAAAAGGTATGGTTATTAATTTAGCTCCCGATAGATTTTCCTTAAGGTTCTCTTTGAATTTTTTTGTTCTCTCAGTCATGCTGTTGATTAAATATATTGCCTTTTCAACATGGTTAGATTTTAAAAATAATTCCTCCCAGCCATAGACAAAGTAAGGAAATTCTTTACCTTTATAAGAAAAATATATTTGAAAATGCTTAGGATCCGACAAAAAAAGCTTTTGCATATTGACTGCTTCCTGCTTAAACATATATAAAGGATGCCTGACCATCTCAATAAAAACAAGGTTTTCTCTCAAAGCCCCAAACACAACGCCGGCCCGGCTCAGTAGATCATGGGTGGTTAAATTTAAGATTGGTCTTTTTTTCTGTATACGTTCAGGAATGATATCATCTCCCCTTTGTAAAGCTCGCAATATATAACGAAAAGGCTTAACATCCTTAAATACACTCGAAGCATCGTTCCAGCGAAAATTTGTTTCGCGGGACATCATTAGATTATAGAGTTTTAAATCAGTCAGTAATCTAACTAGGCTTTCAGCCACATCTTTATCTATCCTATTCAAATACCTTAAAGCGCAAACGTACTCTATCTCATAAGCAAAGTTAAGCAGTTCAACTCTATCCAAAGCCGCCACAATCGGCGAAAGCATTGTCTTGCCGCAGCCGGGTTGACCGTCAACGATTACTACTCGATCAGTAAGTTTTTGAGGCCGAACTACCTTAAGAAAACTCATATTACCCCCTAATTCAGCTTATGCTTGGCTAAATCCTTTATTGCCTTAATAACTTTATTCTGCTCTTTCCTTCCAAGGCCCACTGAGGAAGGAAGGCTCAAACAATTTTTATATAATCTATCGGCAACTTTTATCTTATAGGCAAAACAGCTGGCAAAAGGCTTAAGCCGATACAAAGGATGCCACAAAGGACGAGTCTGAATCTTGCGCCGCCAAAGCGCTTTTAGTAGTTTTCTACTATCCATACCATATTTAGCTTTATTTACAAAAATTGTATATAGCCAATAGTTTGACTCAGCCCACTCTGCCTGTTTCGGAATAATTATTCCTTGAACTGGCCTCAACTGCTCATTGTAACGAGCGGCGATCTTTCGCTTCCTCTCTACGAACTCACTAATTTTTTCCATCTGGGCAAGGCCCATGGCCGATTGAATATTAGTTAAGCGGTAATTATAACCCACCTCATCATGAATATTTTCTAATACATTACTTCGAGCCTGAGTTATAAGGTAACTAGCCCTAAGCGCCCAAGCTTTTTTATTAGTTAAAATCATTCCCCCGCCGCCGGTAGTTATTATCTTGTTTCCGTTAAAGCTAAAAACAGCGATATCTCCCTTTGCACCGACTGGTTTGTCTTTATAGAGTGAACCCAACCCTTCGGCTGCATCTTCAATCACTTTCAGGGAAAATTTACGGGCAATTTTTAAAATTGTATCCATATCCGAAGGATGCCCGAGCATATCTACCGGCATTATCGCTTTAATCGTTCTTTTGGTATTTTTATTGATCAATTTTCCGTTTCTGTATTTACATTCTTTGGTTAAAAAATCTAAAAGCTTTTCTGTGTCCATCTGCCAAACCGACGGATCCAGATCAATAAAAGCCGGCCAAGCTCCGGCATATCTAACGGCATTAGCAGTCGCCACAAAAGTAACTGCCGGTATAATTATTTCTTCATTAGCCTTAACTCCGGCTAACAAAAGTGCGATATGCAAAGCTGAGGTTCCGTTGACACAGGCAACCGAGTATTTTCTCTCGGCAAATCTTGCAACTTTCTCTTGAAAAGATTCGACAAACTGGCCAGCTGAGGAAACCCAGTTAGTATCCAGGCATTCCTTTATATATTTCCATTCATTGCCGCTGATTTCCGGAACACTCAAAGGAATGAATCCCTGCTGATTAATCGGTTTAGATTTTGTCTTACTCATTTTAAACTCTAAATTACGTAACGGTCGTTCTTATACATTGCTAAATTATCTTTATTACTAAACCATTCAATGGTTTTGTTTAAACCTTCTTCTAAGCTATGCTTTGGTTCCCAGTTAAGAATATTTTTAGCCTTACCGTTATCGGCTAACAGAAGCCTAACTTCGCTTTTGTCCGGTCTTATTCGCTCCTGGGTAGTTTCTACTTCCTTTTTAAATCCAATAAGTCCACTAATCGTCTCAACTAACTCAGCTATAGAAACCGCCCTTTGTGAACCAATATTAAAAACCTCGCCAAAGGCTTGCTTGCCGGCTTCAACGGTACGAATAAACCCTAAAACCGTATCTTCAACAAAAGTTAAGTCGCGTTTAGGGCTAAGCGAACCAAGGCAAATCTTATCCTTAGCTAAAGCCTGGCTAATAATTGTCGGGATAACTGCCCGGGCTGACTGGCGCGGGCCAAAAGTATTAAAAGGCCTGACGGTTACTGCCGGAAGGTCAAAAGAACAATAAAAGCTTTCAACTATCTTATCGGCGCCAATCTTAGAAGCCGAATAAGGAGATTGCCCCTGCAAGGGATGTTTTTCGTCAATTGGCGTATAAACTGCAGTGCCGTAAGTCTCACTGGTCGAGGTATGGACAAAACACCTAACTCCAAACTCTCTTGCTGCCTGCAGTAGATTTAAGGTACCGGCTATGTTAGTCTGGACATAAGAAATCGGAGCTATATAAGAGTAAGGTATACCGATAAGGGCCGCTAAATGAAAAACTATTTCCTGATCCTTCACGGCTTGGCTGGCGCTATCTTTATCAGTAATATCGCCTAAAAAGATATCCATATCATCACTTAGATCTGAATAATCAAGCCAGCCCCAGCGGCCCAAAGAGTTATATTGAACCATCGCCTTTACTTTAGCTCCCAGCTTGACTAAACTCTCCGATAAATGGCTGCCGATAAATCCTCCAGCTCCGGTAACTAAGACTTTCTTATCCTTCCAATTAAATTTTTCCATTTTTTACATCTTCCTTTGCTTTTTGATAATGCTCAGGATGGCCTATGTCTAACCAATACTCCTGTATCGGGAAACAGATAACTTTATGGTTAGCCTTAACTAAACAGTCAACTAAGTCAGTCATATCAAAATTGCTGTTTTTGGGGATATAGTTATAGGCCGTTGGCTCGATTAAATATATTCCAGCGTTAACGATAAAACTATGGACCGGTTTTTCAATTATATCTTTTACGACAACATCGTCGATCTCAATAACTCCATAGGGGACTTCCAGCTCACATTTACGTACCCCCACAGTCATTATCGCTTTATGTAAATGATGAAAATCAACCATAGCCCGATAGTCAAGCTGGGTCAAAACATCACCGTTGACGACTAACACCGGGCTCTTTGGCTCCTCCATCAGCCCTAAAGCCCCGGCTGTACCTAAGGGTTGATCCTCATTTATATAATTGATATTTACGCCAAAATTATCACCATTTCCGAAATGCTTAGTGATGACTTCAGACTTATAATGGGTAGCGATATTCACCTTTTTAATGCCTGATTTTTTTAATTGTTCTATGGTTCTTTCAATCAAAGGCCTCTCTTGTAAAGGCAGCATTGGTTTTGGAATATCTTTAGTCAAAGGATACAGGCGCTTGCCCATTCCGCCGGCCATGACTACCGCTGAGATAGGCGAAGAAAGTTCCTCCTCAACTAGTTCTGACAATAAAGCTAATTCAACCACCCGGCCTTGATGATCAATCAAAGGTATTTGCCTAATGACCTTCTCGCTCATTATCACTAATAATTCTTCGTGAGCGGTCCCAACCAAGGCTGTAACCGGCTTAGGGTAATCAGCCGGACGAACATCCAGTAGCTTACTTACTGGAGTTGTCTCAAGAGAGACCTTATTTAAAATAGCTCTTCTAATATCCCCATCGGTTATTGTTCCAACAAGATGCCTATCTCCATCAACCACAAGAGCAATCCCCACCTTGCCTTTCTGTATAGCAGCAATAGCCTTATCTATTGTC
>JBAYNQ010000041.1:0-8702 GCA_041678705.1 Candidatus Omnitrophota bacterium | reverse complement strand
CATTGGAGGCAAAACCGCCATTGACTTAGAAAAAGCCAAGAATGTCCTTGGTTCATTTTACCAGCCAAGAGCGGTTTTTATCGACCCAGTTTTCTTAAAAACCCTGCCGAAGAAAGAAATGCGCCAGGGAATGGCGGAAGCTATAAAATATGGCATTATAGCTGACAAGAACCTTTTTGATTTCATCGACGTCAATCACGCTAAGCTCATGAAGCTTGAGTCCGGCTGCCTCAAACACCTTATCCTTGCCTGTGTTAAAATAAAGGCTAAAATAGTGGAGGAGGACGAGTTTGAAAATAAAGGAATACGTACAGTGCTCAATTACGGCCACACCTTAGCTCATGCCCTTGAAACGGTTTCAAAATACAAAAAGATTCCTCACGGCAGCGCAGTAAGTATCGGGATGGCTTACGCAACCAAGTTGTCCTGCTATCTAAAAAAAAGTGCCGCGGAAGACGAATCCCGCATAAATAGAGTTTTAGAATTGTTTGGCTTGCCTTGCAGTATCGCATTTGATGCCTCGAAAGTTTTTAAAGCTTTTATTTATGATAAAAAATTCATTTCTGGAAAGATAAGAATGGTAATTTTACGAAGAATCGGCAAAGTAGAGGTACTCAACGGCATATCTCCTCAAACAATAAAAAAAACCCTTGTTTTTTTTCGTGCAACGTAACGTTGACAAAATATAAAAAATATGTTATATTGTAATAATTATAGAGCCTTTTATGGACGAAAGACGTAAATACCCAAGAATTGATGTTTCTTTCCCTGTAGAATGTAAGGCTTTGCCCGGTCAAGGTTATTTTTACACCGTAAGCAAAGACTTGAGTGAAGTAGGTGCAAAAATTCTAACCAATACTTTTATGGCTAAAGATAACCTGGTAAAATTGCATCTCAATCTGATCAGTAAGATGTTGGACCTTAAAGCTAAAGTGGTCTGGTGCAATAAAGAAAGAGTTTCGGAAAGATACACAGCTGGTTTAGAATTTACAGAAATGGATGCTACAGGTAGAAATGAATTGTCAAATTTTATAAGTAAAATAAATAATTCTTAATTATGAGTAAAGCTGAAAAAAAACGCAAAAATTGTTTGAACTGCAACAAATCCTTGAAACGGGTTGACTGGTATTACAGAAATAATAATTATTTTTGTAACCAGGCTTGCTTTAAGGCATATCTTACGAAAAAAGAATCTTCTTAAACCCCACATGGAAGAAAAACGTAAGTTTCCCCGCATAAATAAAGTTCTCTCAATCAAACTTTCCGATAAAGAATTTGATATATTGACTGAAACCAAGAACATTAGTGCCAGCGGCGCTTATTGTCCGGTTAATAAGCCTGTGGAATTGATGACCAAGTTGAACTTAGTTTTACTTATACCCATGAAAAAAAGCCGGGTAAAAACAATAAAAAAAATCAACTGCTCCGGAGTAGTAGTAAGACATGAGTACACTAATGATAATGGAAACTACCCTTATCGTATCGGTATATATTTTACCGATCTAAAAGAAACCGACAGAAAGATTCTCCGCAACTACATTAATTCATCCTTAAAAAGTTAAGGCTCATAGCACATGCTATCCAGACGATTTCCTTTGCCGGTAAAATTTATATCGGGGTTAATCTATTCAAGCGAAGAAATTTATTTGTCAACCAAGTCTTTGTTAATTCATAAATACGGCCAGATTGACTTCGAGAGTCAACCAATACTATTTAATTTTACCGACTATTACACCAAAGAGATGGGCTCCGGCCTTACACGGCGTTTTATTTCCTTCCGTAAATTGCGAAACCCGGCAGAATTTTTAAAAATAAAGCTTTACTGTTTAAAATTAGAAAAACGCTTTGCCGTAGATAGCCACCGGTTAATAAATGTGGACCCCGGTTATTTAAACGAAGCAAAGCTGGTTTTAGTTACTACCAAAGATTTTTCTCACCGCATATATCTTGGCAAAGGTATCTACGCTGAAGTGACCCTGCAGTATCGAGATGGCTCTTTTCTAGAATCTCCCTCAACCTTCCCTGATTTCAGGACACCTGAATACAAGGAAATTTTCACCCACATAAGAGATAGCTATCGCCGAGATATTAAAAAATTATGCCTGAAAAAAAAATAGCCCTAATAAAAGCGGCCCAAGACAGCCTTTACTCCAGGCTCAAATCTTGCGATATTTGTCCCCGTAATTGCCGTATAGATCGCTTAAAAGGTGAATTTGGATATTGCGGAGGAGGCGAGGAGGCAAGAGTATTTTCTGCCTTTCTGCATAAAGGTGAAGAACCTCCTATAAGCGGCCAAAGAGGAAGCGGAACAGTATTCTTTTCGGGTTGCAACTTGAAATGTGTTTACTGTCAAAATCATAAATTTTCCTGTTTCCCGGTCGGGGAAACGGTTTCGCAAACACAACTGTCAGCGATATTTTTAAAACTACAACAAGAAGGAGCGCATAATATAAACCTAGTTACACCTACTCACTTCCTTCCTCAGATGCTGGGAGCCTTAGGCATAGCCCTAAAAAAAGGCTTAAATATACCTATAGTCTACAATACTTCAGGTTATGAAAAAGCAGAAATTATCAAAAAACTAAGAGGAATAGTGGATATCTATCTCGCGGATTTAAAATATATGGATAAGGCTATTTCCAGCGCCTACTCCAATGCCCCAGAATACCCTAATTTTGCCCAAAATAGCCTGGAAGAGATGCACGGCCAGCTCAAACCCTTAACGGATGGAAATATGCTAAAGAAAGGCCTCCTGGTACGGCATTTAGTCATACCTAACAATATCGAAGACTCCAAAAAAGCGCTTGCATGGATAGCAAATAATCTGCCAGAGGCTTTTGCAAGCGTAATGTTTCAATATCAACCTTACCACCAGGCAAACAAGTTTAACCGGATAAATCGTCCCTTAAACAAGGCTGAATACCTCCAAATAAGAGACTTTGTAGAGAACCTCGGCCTTAAAGGTTTTTTACAAAGCTTTACACCTGCAACGAGCTTTGCCGGTGTAAATTTTGCTCCAAATCTCAAGAAATATCTCTAGCTCAGCAGCACTTACCAATCCTTTTAAGCACCTTGTGTAACCCAACAGAAGCAAAGATAGCTCTACGTAAGCGCTAACATAGAAGGCATTGATGGGCTTACATTTATAGACGGATACCGCCTAATATAAAAGTTAACATAAGATATATTATCGGAAGTTGATAGTGTAGAGATTTTCCCTGTTGATCGTCACTACTTGGGGTATTCATTATCTACCGTAGTTTGAGTTAACTTTGAGGTTTTTTTGACGCAAAAGCCGGCTTTTAAAAGAAAACCTCTTGGGGCCTGTGAAATACAATTAAAAGTTATTTCTACAGCCTCTATCCAATTAAAATATTAAAGCTTGGCTTTGCCTTGAATTACTTGCGAGGGCCCTTAGTGAAATTTATCTCATGCTCTATATTGAGAAAATCGAGCAGAACTTTGCGGATATATACTGAAGGCTCCAGATTGGCTTTTTGCGCCCAGCCCAAGACCTGAACCCATTGGTTCTGGGTAAGCCGGACATTGATAGTTTTAGTATATTTAACAGTCTTTTTTGGCCGCCCCTTTTTAGTAGCTTTTTTATTCATCATCCTCCTTATGTAGTGGCTATTTTAGCCCATTGTTATTTGTTTATATTATAGCAGATAACAAGATATTTTCAAGTATACAAAAAAACACCAAAAAACACCAGAAGCCGCTTGAAAAGACCCCTCCCCCACGTGGTTTCAAAAACCTATAGTTTTAATTGATTGCAATGAATATCTAGCCAACGCCGATGGTATTTGTAGCCAGCAGAAAAGCTGCCGAGTAGCTTCCAAAATCTTTTTGAATGATTGTGTTCTATGAGATGGCAAAGTTCATGGATTACCACATAATCAATTATTTCTAAGGGAGCCATAATTAACTTCCAATTAAAACTTACCACGCCTTTCTTTGAACAATTACCCCAGCTTTTGTTAAGAGTTCTCATTTTAATACTTTTAGGAGAAACTTTAAGTACTCGGGAGTAAAAAGAAATCCTTCTGCTAAGACAAGAAAACGCCCTGCTTTTATACCATTGAGCAACCTTATCAATTCGGCTATTTAAAGAAGTTGCCTTGAATGCGGGTAAACACAGATTAAGATGAATCCCATCAAAAGCAACTCGTATCCTTTTACCGGAAACTTCCCGAATAGATAAAGGATAGCTTCTTCCTAAATAAAGGAAATTTTCCCCTTCGATAAACTTTTTGGGCACATAGGGTTTTCTTACTTTCTGATTGAAGGCTATCTTTTTAAGAATCCAGGAAGACTTTTTATTCAGGAAGGAATTTATAGCCTGCTCAGAAAGACGGCTGGGAATTTTTACGGTAATTCGGCAGTCTTGGTCTATACTGATACTGAGAGTCTTCCTTTTAGGTTGCCTGATGAGGTTGTAAGCAAACTGGGGCATTAAACTGAGACTACTAATTTGCGGATATCTGAAGGCGCTTTTTTAATGGCTATTTTACTTCGGCGCAGAGCCTTAACCATGCGGTCATAAACCTGATAAAGGCTCCTGCCCTCGGTAAGATGATTCAGGCACAATCCTGCATACCCTTTGCGGTTTTTAATTTTAAAGATTTTTATCCTTACCGCACTTATTTTCATTGCCCCTCCTCCCTGTTTAACGTTTGTTTTTAGCACGCACGACTATCGGCCTTTTGCCCTGGTTTTCTTTTTTAAAAAATTTAAGGATTATCTCGGCATCCGTAAAGGGGACACTGATAAAAGAAAATTTATCAAAGATCTGTATATCCCTGATATCCTGGCCGTTGACTCTTGCTTTCTGGGTTATAAAACTAACCAGTTTTTGAGGAGTCAGATGGTCAACTCGGCCCAAAGCCACAAATAAACGGGCTTTTCCCTTTTTATCAACAGACACATCCCTTATTTGCGTGTAACTTTTTTCATCAAGTTCATTTTGAAAAGAATGCTTAAGGATGGCCGCCAAAACATCTTGGGGGGCGGCCAACTCTAAGATCTCCTTGGCAAACTTCTTGTAGGCGATATCCTCAGGAGCCCGCATTATAGCTTGCAAGTCCTCTTTAATTCTTTCTTTTTTAAGAGAAACTATTTCCTCTACTCCGGGAAGCTTTTCTTTTCTTATGTTGGCTTTAGCCATTTTTTTAATAAAAACAAGTCGTCTGTATTCTTCTGGAGTTACAAAAGTTATGGCTGTTCCTTCTTTTCCCGCTCTCCCGGTACGGCCTATGCGATGAACATAAGCTTCCGGATTCTGAGGTAAGGAGTAATTTATAACGTGGGTAAGATTGACAATGTCTATTCCCCGTGCAGCCACGTCAGTAGCGGACAAAATATTAATTCTCTTTTTTCGGAATTGATCCAGGATTTTTTCTCGCATATTTTGAGAAATGTCACCATGTAGAGCCTGGGCTTCGTACCCTCTATCGATAAGTTTACGGGAAAGCTGTTCGGCATCTATTTTGGTTCGGCAAAAAATCAAACCATAGAATTCCCGTTCGACATCAATAATTCGGCACAAAGCCTCAAATTTATCGCTAGGGGAAACTTCAAAATAAATCTGGTCAGTAAGCTGCGGCGTAACCTGCTCCTTGCCCAGAGAAACCATGTCATACTCTTTCATATATTTTTCAGCCAAACGTAAGATACGTGCAGGCATAGTAGCAGAGAATAGCAGAACCCGTTTGCTAGGATTAGTAGAACGCAATATTTCTTCAACGTCGTCTATAAAACCCATATTTAGCATTTCGTCTGCCTCGTCCAGGATAAGGTGCGATATTTCCTTAAGCCTAAGGCTTTTACGTTTAAGGTGGTCAATTATTCTTCCCGGAGTGCCCACCACTACATCTACTCCTCGCTTAAGCCTTCTCAGCTGTTGTTCGATTGACTGGCCCCCATATATAGCTACAACTTTTATTCCTTTTTTCCCTTTTAACGAGTTTATCTCCTCAGACACCTGAATAGCTAACTCCCGGGTAGGAGTCAACACCAGGGCCTGGACGCAGCCGGATTTCTCGGATATTTTCTCCAGCAAAGGAAGCCCAAAGGCCGCGGTTTTGCCCGTGCCTGTCTGGGCTTGGCCGACAATATCGGTAGATTTATTCAAAAAAAGCGGTATGATCTTTTCCTGAATCAAGGTAGGCTCTTCAAATCCCTTTGCTTTTAAGGCTTCTAGAGCGTCCATTGATAGACCCAATTTCTCAAAACTACTAAGATTTTTACGCATATATTTTCCCTTTTGTTTAACTAAGTTTTATAATTTAGTAAACTCCTACGCCCTGCCATTCAAAATAAGAAATCCTTATAGATTATAACACTGAAATCTATAAAAATGAACAATTTAAAAAATAAAAAAATTTAAAAAATAATGGAAATTAGAAATAAAAGGCTAGGTTTTCTGACGCTTAATTTTTCCGGTAGGCCCTATCTCTACGATTTCTTTTACGATTATTTTAAAAATTCCCGGTTCCTTGGGAAATGCTAACTCAAAATCCTTATGAATCACTTCTTTGTGAATCCCAGATATTACCCTTTCTACTGATAAATCAACCTGTTTGTGTGAAAGTTCATCCATCAGAAGGTTATATCCCGGCCCGGATGAAATTATTTCAACATCTCCATTTATCCTGTAGCCCACAAGAGTTTCAGTGTCCATGACTGGCAATGAAACCCTGGGGTTGATTTTCAAATTCTGCCAAGTCCTGCCCATTACGCAATCAACTATATAAATCAGATTTTTTTCGAATTTTAATAAGAATTTTGGTGCAGCATTTGGCTGTCCATTTAAATCACAGCTGGCAATGTCCACAAATTCTAAGCCACTCAGAAGAATAGCAAGCTTCTTAGACAACATATAAAGCCCCTGGATTTTAAGCGTTACGCATTATGGCAAATTTGCAACCGTGGCTAATCTTATTTAACGAATAAAATACGCTTCCCGATAGTAAGAAGTTTTAGGAAACAGGACTTTTCTTACTTATTGCAATTAGGCATTTTTTTCATAGGGTAACCAGGTCCGGTTTTCCCGGGCATCTTTTTACCGTATTTTACCGACTTGCGGCCATGGTAGGCATAACGGGCACCTCCGACGTATAGATTTACCGCCAAAGCATAAACGGCAATTACCCATATACTGAAAGCCAGTATCCTGCCGAATTGCCGCAGACCCTTGGAATCAGTTTTGCTTACTGCAAAAAGAACAAAGAAGCTGACCACAAGCATAAAGACAACCTTAATCAATGCAAAAACTCCAAATATACCCATAATGCCCTCCTTTTTATAATCCGCCACTTATGTATGATTTTAACCGCTTAAGTTAGCCTGTCAAGGAAGTTAAAGAAAAGAATTCTCCCCGGACTTGGTAAACTCTATGCTTGCCGCCCGGCCTATTGCCCTGGAACCAAACTCTATTTTTATCTTATCCAGCGCTTGGTGTATTTTTTCTAATTTATCGTCCCGGGGCTCCTTGAGGAAACTGTCTTGAAAATCTTCGGAAACAAGAGCGGAAACATTAATTCCAATGAGACGAACTTTTTTGCCCTTTAAATTAATTTTTTTTAATATCTCTTGCGCCGATTCATATATTACATCTACGAAGCTGCTGGCTTTTATTAATGTCTGCAGCTTGGTATGATTAGAAAAATCTTCCAGGCGAACTTTAAGCGTTATAACCCCAGCTTTAAGACTCTTTTGGCGCAAACGAAGAGAAACGGTTTCGCATAAAAAAACGAGTGCTTGTTTTAATGCCTCCTTATCTTCTGTGTCCCCTTGAAAAGTAATCTCTTTGCTCAGTGATTTCACTGCATCTCTTACTTCAACTTTTCTGTAATCTGTACCGTTAGCCATTTCCCAAAAAAAACGCCCCCGTTTCCCAAAAAGCTTCTCTAATTCTTCCGGCTGCACCTGCCTAAGCTGGCCTATCGTTACTATCCCTAAATTATTTAAGATCAACCTGCTCTTTTTACCCAGGCCCGATATCCTCTCAATGCCCAGCGGCCTCAAGAAATCAACCAGGTCTCCCTTGTAAACAATGGTTAAGCCATCAGGCTTATCTATGTCCGAGGCAATTTTTGCCGCCATCTTATTGGGGGCGCAACCCACTGAAGCGGTCAACCCGGTTTCTTTTTTGATTTTTTCTTTAAGCAAACTACAAAGTTGATTAGCATTGCCAAAAAGCTCCAGGCTACCGGTTATATCTAAAAAAGCCTCATCAATGCTAACTTCTTCTACTAAAGGAGTAAATTGATAAAATATATTCTGTATTCTTTCCGACTCTTTGTCGTATTTTGACATATTAACCGGTAAAAAAGCAGCGGTGGGACACTTTTGGTAGGCGACAGATATCGGCATGGATGAATAAATTCCGAACTCTCTGGCTTCGTAGGAACAGGTAGAAACCACTCCTCTACCTTTACCTTTTTTGGGGTCAGCACCTATGACCACAGGTTTACCCCTTAAACAAGGAGTATCTCGTTGCTCTACGGCCGCAAAAAAAGCATCCATATCAACATGTGCTATCGTTGGTATCTGCATGTCTAAACGTTGAAAAAAAGGCTGTTTCTGCCTTAAAAAAGGGTATTTTGGGCCATTTTGCCCTGATCAAAACCGCCGCCTAAAGCTTTTATGGCTCTAATACGCAATAACACTGGCGGATGGCTATAGCTTAAGAAAACCTT
>JBAYNQ010000040.1:0-8799 GCA_041678705.1 Candidatus Omnitrophota bacterium | reverse complement strand
CCTGTTAGCAGAGATAGGGTAGAGGTGAAAATAGGCTTGGCTCAGGATATGAAAAGGTTCTTAAGTGAGGCAACAACTTTCCAAGACGGAAGGCGCAGGAAAGTTGTGTAGCAGAACTTACCCCGCCCTTTTGAGAGGGACGGCAGTAGCATTGTAATCCGCCAAAAGGGCGGGGTTTAATTCGCCCAAACGACTTATGTTCACTTACTTCATTTATTCCATAAGTCGTAGGCTCATTAAAGGAGGTGCGTATGTTATTGGGTATTATCTTTATTTTAGCGGGTATCCTGATAATTATTTATCCAGCTTTACTTTCCCTAATAGTGGGTTTTGTTATGGTTTTTGCGGGTTTGTCTTTCCTTTATATGGGGCATAGTTTTAAAAAGGCTTCTCGTAAATTTGATGATCCTTTTATTAATTTTTTCTTCCGGCTTTAGGCGTGATATAATAGATATTATGCACACAATAACAAAAAAAATATACTATCATGATACAGATTGCGGTGGCGTTATCTATTACGCCAATTACCTTAAGTATTTCGAAGAGGCAAGGACAGAGTTTTTTGTTTCTGTCGGTTCAGGCGTTAAAGAGCTTTCTCAACAAGGGTTTCTTTTTGTGGTAAAAAGCGTTAATATTGAATATTTAAAACCTGGAAAATATGGGGATGAGCTTTTGATTAGTAGCCAGCCGGCAAGAGTTAAGAATGTTTCCATAGATTTTGAGCAAACTATAAAACGCGGTGACGAATATCTGGTTAAAGCCATTACGCGTTTAGTCTGTGTAGGAAGCGATTTCCGTCCCAGAGCTATACCTCAGGAGTTATTATGCCGCCTGGAAAAAACAGATACTGCATAAAGGACAAGACTTCAGGGGAGGTTATAAGCTGCCAAGCCAGCCTGGCCGACAGTTTTTACCGTCGGTTTATGGGGTTTATGTTCAAGGATTCTATTGATAGCAATGAGGCACTCATCTTTTACCATGCACCCTCTATCCACACATTCTTCATGAAATTTCCTATTGACGTAATTTTTTTGGATAGAAATATGAAAGTGATAAAAATTGCGCCCTCGCTTCGGCCTTGGAGAGCAGTTACTTGCCTGGGTTCTTATGCGGCCCTTGAATTTGCGGCCAATACCGCTTTCCGGTTTCACGTTAAAGAGGGCAATATCCTTGACATAACCACTTTTGGGCCCTGAACTTCCAGCTTTGTTTGAGAGCCTTAATTATATTGACGCAATAGAGATTTTAGTTTATTATATCACTGATTCAGCCAAGTATATATTCGGAAAGTGCCTTATTGGCGGCGCCAGTAAAATAAGAAGTTATCGGCGTAGGCAAAGGGGATTTTGCTTTTATTTGCAAAGATTTATAGCGCATAAGGAAGGAATATGGGTTCTGAAACATTAAACCGAAAAATTAAAACAGCAGTAATCGGCGCTACCGGATTTACCGGCGAAAAGCTAATAGAGATTTTGCTTAAGCACCCCGGAGTAGAACTGGTTTATCTTGCCTCCCGTACTCCTAAGCCGGTTGCCTACAGTAAACTCTTTGGCCGGTTTCGCAAAAAAACTAATTTATTATGCGAGCCCCTTGACATTAAAAAAGCTGCGGCAAAAAGCGAGTTTGTTTTTGTTTCTTTGCCGCACACCGCTTCCATGAAGTATGTGCCTTATCTTGTTAAACAGGAGAAGAAAGTTATAGACCTTTCGGCCGATTACCGCATGAAGGAAGCTTCGGAATACAAGAAATATTATCATCAAACGCATAAAGATAAAACTAACTTGAAAAAAGCCGTTTATGGCTTAAGCGAGATATTTAAGGATGAAATAAAAAAAGCCAAGCTCATTGCTAATCCGGGCTGCTATCCAACATCAGTCATCATCGGGCTTTATCCTTTTCTAAAAGAAGGCCTGATTAAGGGAAGGGTTGTAGTAGACTCTAAATCAGCTATTACCGGAGCCGGACGCAAAGCCGTTATCGAGTATCACTATTCAAATGTTGCTAATAATTTTTGGGCTTATAAACCTTTTGTGCATCAACATGCCCCGGAGATAGAATCTATTTTGAAGAAGGCCTGCGGCTGTAAGCTTGAATTACTTTTTTCACCCCATGTTGCGGGAATCGAGGCAGGGATATATTCTACGATCTATGTACCATTAAAGAAAAAAATGTCCCAAGGGGCGGTTAAAAAGATATATAATAGCCATTATCGTAATTGTCCTTTTGTGCGGGTTTCACAAACCCTGCCGAAATTAAAAGAAACCATTGGTACAAATTTTTGCGATATTGGGTCTGCGGTTTCTCCCGATGGCAAATATTGCATGATAGCCTCATGCATAGACAATCTCATTAAAGGAGCAGCCGGCAGTGCGGTGCAGAATATGAATATAATGCAGGGTTGGCCGGAAACAACGGGGTTATTATAGGCAGTATGAAAATCCCTCGAGGCTTTCTTTTTTCGGCGGTGAACTGCGGTATAAAAAACAAAAAGTTAGATTTAGGTTTGGTTTATTGCCAGGATTTTTGCCAGGGAGCGGGAGTCTTCACAAAAAACGCTAACCCTTCCTATTCGGTGACCGTAAGTAAACAGAATATCAATAATCCTATAAAAGCGATTTTAGTTAATAGCGGAAATGCCAATTGTTATTCTCATCCACGGGGGCTGGAAGATACCGGAGATATTATATCTGAGTTGGCTAAAAAAATCGGTACCAGTAAAAATAATATTCTTATATCTTCTACAGGGATAATCGGCAAAAAGCTGTCTAAAGAAAAAATAATAAAGGGTTTACCCAGGCTGATAAAGGGTTTAAGTAAAAACTGCGACGGTTTTTCTCAAAGCATTCTTACCACTGATACCTTCAATAAGAGCCTTTCGGTGGATTTAAAATCAAGTTCCGGTAAAGGAAGTATTTGCGGATTTGCCAAGGGTGCTGGAATGATTTGCCCTAATATGGCCACTATGCTGGGGTTTGTCCTTACCGATTTTTCTCTGCCCCGCGGCGCATATAGAAAGATTATCAATCAGGCGGTAGAGGAAAGTTTTAACTCTATAAGCATAGACGGTTGCATGAGCACAAATGATACGGTATTTTTTGTTTCCAGTAAAGAAGTCATTTTGAAAAGCAAAAAAGATATAGATTTGTTTTCTCGTAAACTTAAAGAAATATGCCTAAGTTTGGCTCAAATGATAGTAAAAGATGCTGAAGGGGCGACAAAATTTATAGAGATAGAAGTAAAGGGAGCCAGGAGCTGTTCAGAAGCGAAAAAAGCGGGTATGTATTTGGCTAATTCTAATCTTTTTAAATGTGCTCTTTATGGAGAAAATGCTAACTGGGGCAGGATTATCTCTGCTCTAGGCCATGCCGGAGTAAGAGTTAAAGAGGATATAGGAATTAAACATAGCCCTTTAAAGAAAAATAAGATATATATAAGCATAGATCTTAAAAGGGGTAAAAAATCCTGGAAGGTTTATACAAGCGACCTTACTCCCGAATATATTAAGATTAATGCCGAGTATAGTTGAAAACACGGATATATACAGATAGAAAACGGATGAACACGGATTAGAAATATCTGTGAAAATCCGTGTATGAGCGGAGCGAATAATGGTACAAGAAGCGATAAAAAAAGCTGATGTTTTAATTGAGGCCCTTCCTTATATAAAGAAGTTCCACAAAAAGGTATTCGTTGTCAAGTACGGAGGCTCCATCTTAAGCGAAGAAAGAGTAAGGAAGTGTGTTTTGGAGGACATAGCTTTCTTACGTTTTGCCGGCATAAGGCCGATTATAGTCCACGGGGGCGGGCCGAATATTACCGAACGCCTCAGGCAGTATAAGGTCGCCGCTAAATTTGTTAATGGCATGAGGGTTACAGATGAGTTTACCTTGAAGGTGGTTGCTGAAGAACTTGATAAATTAAATGATTTAATATCTTCGGAAATAGCAGAACATGGAGTAAAAGCTATAGGATTCAAACACAAAGACAGCATATTAAAGGCAGTTAAAAAAGAAAACGAAATAGACTTAGGTTTTGTGGGTGATGTTTCAGGATTTAATAATGAAGCCTTGCAGAGGTCTTTGGAAGAAGGCGTCCCGGTTATTTGTCCCATGGGTACATCAGATGAAGGGGAAAAATTCAATATCAATGCCGATGATGTTGCTTTTTTCATGGCATCAGCCCTTAAGGCTGAAAAGTTAGTGCTTTTAACTAATGTCCTGGGGGTGATGAGGAACCCTAAGGATGAACACTCTTTGATTTCTACTATAACCGTTGAAGGAGTCCAGGAGCTCATTGATGATAAAATAATAGAAGAAGGCATGGTGCCTAAAGTAAAGGCTGCTGCCAATGCTATTCGTTCCGGGGTGGGCAAAGCTCATATAGTCGATGCTAAGATTCCTCACGCTCTTTTATTGGAGATATTTACCGATCAGGGGGTCAGTACGGAAATAATTAAATGAGCCCGGGCACTTTAAGGCATAAAGGCAATTTTTTTGCGCTGCTTGATATGGATATTAAAAAACTTTACAAAAAGTATTCACTAAATACCTATACACGTCTGGGGCCTGTTTTTGTTAAAGGCAAAGGCAGTTTCCTCTGGGATCAGAATCATCGGAGCTATCTGGACCTGTTTCCTGGGTGGGGGGTTTCTATATTAGGGCACAGTCATCCACGGTTGGCAAAAGTCATTGCCCATCAGGCAAAGCGCCTTATTCATCTTCCTAATAATCTTTTTTCTGTTGAGCAGGCTCTCCTGGCAAAGAAGATTGTGGATAAGAGTTTTCCATCTAAAGTTTTTTTTGCTAACTCTGGAGCAGAAGCTGTTGAAGGTGCCCTTAAACTTAGCCGTCTTTTTGGCAAAGGAGACCGCTATGAAGTTATAACTATGGAGAATTCTTTTCATGGCAGGACTTTTGGCGCTCTTTCTGCTACCGGGCAAAAAAAGTATAAGCAAGCTTTCAAACCGTTAGTGTCAGGGTTTAAAGAAGCTCGTTTTAATGATTTCTGCGATTTTAAAAATAAAATTACTCCCAAAACTGCTGCGGTTATGCTGGAATTAATACAGGGCGAAGGCGGTGTGAATGTCGCCGATAAAGAGTACATTCAAAAGCTTTGCGCTTATTGCCGGGCCAAAAATATTCTTTTAATTATAGATGAGGTCCAGACCGGTATGGCCAGGACCGGCAAACTTTTTTGCTATCAGAATTACGGGATTAAACCGGACATCATGATTCTATCTAAAGGCCTGGGGGCCGGAGTCCCGATTTCCGCGATAGTGGTAAATAACAGGATAGCAGGGTTAATAAAACCGGGCATGCATGCTTCGACATTTGGCGGTTCGCCTCTTATTTGCAGGGTTTGCCGGGAAGTCTTTAATATTATTGATAAAGAAAACATTGTGTCAAAGACGGTAAAATCGGGAAGAGACCTAAACAAAAGGCTGCAGGAGCTAAAGAAAAAGTTTTCTTTTATAAAGCAGATACGCATAAAAGGGCTCATGTCTGGCCTTGAGCTGGATATCGAGTCAATGCCTGTTTTTAAAAAATGCCTGGAAAAAAAACTAATTGTAAATTCTACCCATGGCAATGTAATAAGGATTATGCCGGCTTTAAACATCGAGCCAAGAAATTTGGCCAGGGGCATGGATATTTTTGAAAAAGTGCTAGGGGAGTTTTGATTATGAATAATTTTATAGCTTTAAGGGATTTTTCAGCCGGAGAAATCAACGCCTTGATTGAATTAGCTTTAAAGATAAAGAAAAAACCTCTTGATTACCAGACAGTGTTAGAAGGCAAATACGTAGGTTTATTGTTTGAGAAGCCGTCCCTCAGGACAAAGACAGCCTTCTATGTGGGCTCTTTGCAACTAGGGGCTCAGGCCATATATTATGCTCCTCAGGAAATAAAGCTTGGGCAACGAGAAGAGATTCGGGACGCTGCCCGTACCTTTTCTAAATATCTTGATGCGGTGGTTCTGAGGACTTCTTCTCATGCGATTTTAGAAGAATTCTCAAAATTCTCTTCCAAGCCGGTCATTAATGCTTTAAGCGACTTCCTGCATCCTTCTCAGGCAATAGCCGATATTCTTACTATACGCGAGTTAAAAAAGGATATAAGAAAAATCAAAGTTGCTTATGCCGGAGACGGCAACAATGTCTGCAATTCTTTAATATATGCTTTTTCTATTTTAGGCGGCAACCTTAGTTTGGCCATACCAGCTCGCTATAAGCCTCGAGAAATTGTTTTAAGGCAAGCTATGGCGAAAAGCGCTTCTTCGGGGGCACGCATAGAGCTTGCAGTGTCATTGAAGGAGGCAGTTTGCGGAGCGGATATTATTTATACCGATGTCTGGACCTCCATGGGTAAGGAGGCTGAGTATAAAATAAGAAAAAAATATTTCAAAAACTTTCAGATAAATGATACAATTTTAAAGCTTGCTAAAAGCGATACGGCTGTTATGCATTGCCTCCCGGCCCATCGGGGGGAAGAAATAACAGATTCTGTTATCGATGGGGTTAATTCTGTTGTGTTTTTGCAGGCTGAGAACCGCCTGCATGCGGCAAAGGCGATATTATTTTCTCTTTTAAAGAAGTGATTGTGTAATTTTAAGGAAATGGAGTTTTTATGAAGAAAATAGTTCTGGCGTATTCCGGAGGCCTGGATACTTCTTGCTGTGTAAAGTGGCTGCAGGATAAGGGGTTTGAGGTCGTATGTTTTTCCGCTAACTTGGGCAGTGAATTTTCTCCTTCCCAGCTCAGGAGCATGTCAAAGCGCAGCGGTGTAAAGAAGATATACATCCAGGACCTGCGCAAGGAATTTGCCCGTGACTATGCCTTGGCATCTCTTAAGGCTGGCGCTGTATATGAGGGGAAGTATCTTCTGAGCACAGCTTTAGGAAGGCCTTTGATAGCCCGAAATTTAGTTGAAGTCGCCAGGAAAGAAAAAGCCTCTTACGTAGCGCATGGCTGTACTGCCAAAGGCAACGATCAGGTAAGGCTGGAGGTAGCAATTAAGGCCCTCAACCCAAAACTTAAAATTATCGCTCCCCTAAGGCAGTGGAGTTTAACTTCCCGGGATTCCGAAATTGCCTATGCTTTAAAAAATAAATTACCCGTTAAGGCTACTAAGGAGAAGATTTATAGTATTGACAAGAATATATGGGGAGTAAGTATAGAAGCCGGTTTTCTTGAAGACTTGGAAAATGAGCCTAAGAAAGATTCCTTTATTATGACCAGAATCTGGCAAGAAACTCCGGCTGTGGCTGAACAGATAGATGTTGGTTTTGAAAAAGGGTGCCCGGTGTCCTTGAATGGGAAAAAAATGGAGCTGATCAATCTTATTGAGAAGCTCAATAAGATTGGCGGCCGGCATTGCATAGGGCGCACTGATGTTGTTGAAGACAGGACTGTAGGCATTAAATCCCGGGAAATATACGAAGCTCCTGCGGCCTGGATACTGCATCTGGCTCATAAAGAAATAGAAAGTGTGGTTTTAGATAAGGAGACCTTGGCTTTTAAAGATATAGTAGCCCTTAAATATGCCCAGCTTGTCTATCAAGGGTTGTGGTTTTCCAAGATCAAGTCTGCCTTGGATGCTTTTATCGACAAGACTCAGGATAAAGTAAGCGGTAATATAGGATTAAAGCTTTACAAAGGGAATGTGATTGTTTCCAAGCGAAGATGTCCGCATTCTCTTTATAAAAAAGAACTGGCTACTTACGGAGAAGGCGACCGCTTTAACCGAGATTGGGCCGAAGGATTCATAAATATATGGGGAATGCCATACAAAGGACAAAATAAAAACAGGGGATGATATGAGTAAAAAGCTTTGGGGCGGGCGTTTTAAGAAAGAAGTGGATAAAGAATTTTTTAAATTTCAGAAATCCATTCAGTATGATTGTAAACTCGCCGAGTATGACATTTATCACTCCATTATACATGTTACTGCTCTTAAAGAGGCCGGAATAATAAATACGAATGAAGCACGCAAGCTTATGTCCGCCTTAACCGGGATTTTTTATGAAGTAAGAGACGGTAAGTTTAAGCCGAATTTGGCCGCCGAAGATATCCATACTGACATACAGGACCGTGTTGCAAAGAAAGTTGGAAAATTAGCCTTAAAATTACATAGTTTACGCTCTCGCAACGATCAGGTTGTGTTTGATGAAAAGTGGTATTGTTATAAAGAAGGCATTTATATTTTAAGTTTAATAAACGTTCTTCTCAATGCACTGAATCACTTCGGTACTAGATATGGAAGCTTCTATATACCGGGGTATACTCATACTCAGAGAGCCCAGGTAGTCTCTTTTGTCAGCTATACCGGGGCTTTTTTTTGCATGCTTGAGAGAGACTTTGAAAGGCTCGATGCCTTTATTAAACGTTCGTTTATATATATCGGTTCAGGAGCTCTTGCCGGGAGCAGCATCCCTAAGGCAGCTTACAGCGAAGCGATAAAAAAGTTTTTAAGCGGCATGAAACCTGAGTTTAGGCATTCAAGGTCAGAAACTGTGAAGAATTCTCTGGATAATGTAGCCAGCCGAGACTTTATTATTGATTTTTTGAGCATTCTCTCCATGATTCAAATGCATCTTTCCAGGATGGCTGAAGATTTTATTATGTTTTCTACCAAAGAATACGGGTTCTTTGATTTACCGGAAGAATTCTGCACAGGCTCTTCGCTTATGCCTCACAAAAAGAATCCTGACTTTTTAGAATTAGTAAGAGGCAATACCGGCAGGGTATATGGCAATCTGGTAGCGGTCTTAACTGTTATGAAAGGTTTACCGCTTACTTATAAT
>JBAYNQ010000039.1:0-8844 GCA_041678705.1 Candidatus Omnitrophota bacterium | reverse complement strand
GGAAGCCATGGTAAGACAACTACTTCGTCATTAATAGGGCACTTGCTTTCTTCTTTGGGTTATGACCCTACCGTATTTTTGGGGGGCTTGCCTTTGAATTATTCCCGGGGGGCCTGGTGGGGTAAGGGTTATTTTGTCGCTGAAACAGACGAGAGTGACGCCAGCTTTCTTTTTTATGAACCCTGGGTTTCTATCATAACCAACATAGACCATGAACATATAGACCATTATGGAAGTTTCCAGAATCTAGAAGAAAAATTTCTACAGTTTGCGCTGAAAACGAGCGGAAAGGTTATCGGCTGGGGCGACCAAAGCCAGGTTTCTAAAATAATTTCCAAAACCGGCGGGTTAAGTTTTGGTTGGAGTAAAGGCAATCTTGTCAGAGGGGAAGGCTTTTATTTTGATGGCAAATGCAGTTGTTTTAATTTGTATTTGGAAGATCAGTTTTTTATGCCGGTGAAGGTTCCTCTCCTGGGCGAGCATAATTGCCTTAATGTTCTGGCAGCTTTTGCGGTTTTTTTATATTTAGGAGAAGATTTAAAAAAAGTAAACAGGATGCTAGAGACTTTTCAAGGTTCCCGGCGGCGTTTTCAAGTGAAAGACAAATGTCAGAGGGTAGTTTTTGTTGATGATTACGCTCATCACCCTACAGAAATAAAGGCGGTTATTAAAGCGGCCAGGCTGCTTAAACCTAAAAGGCTTTTTTTAGTTTTACAGCCTCATCGTTTCTCCCGGGTTCAGATGCTAAAGGATTCTTTTTATGATTGTATTTTAGGAGCCGATAGGGTAGTGGTCACCGATATTTACAGCGCTCAGGAAAAAAATATAAGTGGTTTGAAATCCCAAGATCTGTTGGAAGGTATGAAGAGAAATTTTTTTGGCCGCATAGATTATATACCCCAAGATAAGTTGGCCCAAGACCTGCCTTTTCTTATAGAAGAAGGCGATTTAGTCTTAGCTCTGGGGGCAGGAAATATAAACACCATAATGCAAGAGGTCGTGGATGTCTTTAAAAAAAATAGAATTAAGGCATAATGTTGAGCTTAGTTCTTATACTGCTTTAAGAATAGGCGGCAAGGCTAAATACTTTTTTATTGTTGATAATGTTGACGATCTGCGTTTGGTTTTGAATGACATAGGCCCAGAGTTCTATCTTTTGGGGGCAGGATCTAATCTTCTTGTGAAAGATAATCTGATCAAAAAGCCGGTTATCAAGCTAGGAGAGGGTTTTAAATTTATCGAAAAAAGATCTGGATATTGCAGTATTGGTTCTTCAACTAAGCTTTCTTTTCTGATAAAATACTGCATAGAGAATGGTTTAGGGGGCCTGCAGCAATTGACCGGAATTCCTGCTGAAATTGGCGGGCTTCTAAGCATGAACGCTTCTTCGTTCGGGAAAGAAATCTCCGCTTGCTTGAAGAGCGTTGCCGCATTGGACAGAAAAGGAAATTTTAAAGTTCTTTCTAAAGATGAAGTATCTTTTGGTTACAGGGTTTCTTCTCTAAGGGAGCTCATAGTGCTTTCGGGAGATTTTATTTTCAATAAAGAAAAGAATGTTAAAGAGCAATTCGGTAAGTTTCTAAAGAAAAAGATAAGTTCGCAGGACTTTAGTTTTCCCAGTTGCGGGTGTGTTTTTAAGAATCCCGGGGATGGTTTCAGCGCCGGGGCCTTGATTGATTCTTGCGGTTTCAAAGGATTCGTTAAAGGCGCTGCAGCAGTTTCTGAAAAACACGCTAATTTTATATTAAA
Source organism: Candidatus Omnitrophota bacterium (assembly GCA_041678705.1). GTDB lineage: Bacteria > Omnitrophota > Gorgyraeia > Duberdicusellales > 4484-171 > JAQUWY01. The sequence goes on along the minus strand of JBAYNQ010000039.1, from coordinate 7,095 downwards.
TTTCGGCGGGGCCAATTATCAGGATGTAGATTATCTCATCAATAAAATCAAAGAAACGGTATATAAAAGTAAAGGGTTGCTATTGGAAGAAGAAATAATAAGATGGCTTTAGGTTCTGAACATGGGAGACGAAGGTAAAAAAATAGGAGTTTTGGGCGGAGGTATTTCGGGCGAAAGAGAGATTTCCCTTCTTTCGGCGCGTGCCGCTTACAATGCTTTAAGCCAAAGTGGTTTTCAGGCTGTTCTTATGGATATTGATACCCCTGATGAACGCATAATAAGAGACCGAATTTATTCAAACGGCATTGATGCAGTTTTTATAGCTCTCCATGGACGGTTCGGGGAAGACGGACAGATTCAGAAGATAATGGAAAATATGGGCATGATTTATACCGGTTCAGATTCACGTGCCAGTGCTTTAGCTATGAATAAAATATTTTCTAAAAAAGTTTTCATTAAGAATAATATCCCCACGCCTCAGTATTCAACTTTCTCAGATAAGGACGTGACTCTTGAAAATAGGTCTTGGCCGGTGGTGGTGAAGCCTTCCGGCTCGGGTTCGAGCCTGGGAATATCTATCGTCAGAGATGAGACGGAATTTTCCAGGGCAGTAGAGAAAGCCTTTCCTTACGATGAGCAGGTAATCATAGAAGACTATGTTGATGGCCGGGAGATAACTGTAGGCATATTGGATGAAAAACCTATGGGGGTTGTTGAAATAGTTTCTGACCGGCAATATTATGATTTTAAAGCAAAATATTGTGAAGACAAAACCAGATTTATAGCTCCGGCACACTTAGATGCCGGCATATACAAGAAGGCGCAGGAAGTAGGTTTGGCTGCCCACAAGGCTTTGGGTTGCCGTCATTTTTCCCGAGTTGATATTCGTCTTGGCAACGACAATGTCCCTTATGTGTTAGAAGTTAATTCCATTCCCGGTTTGACGTCGCACAGCCTTCTGCCGCTTTCGGCAGGAGTATGCGGTATATCTTTTAATTTATTAGTTGAGAAGATGACCAAGATGGCTTTATATGGCAAGAAAGAGACGCAGAAAGTTTAAACAGTTTAATCTTAACTTACATCCCAAAGTGACTTGGATAAGCGTGGTTGTGGTTTTAGCCGCCGCGGGAGTTTTTGTTCTTTTGCATTTTGCTTATAATTGCGCTGTTTTTACGATAAACGAAGACACTATAATGTCCAATATAGCCGTTGATAAAACCATAGTGGCGACAATAAAAAAAGAATCCCTATTTTCTTTGGATGTGGATACGTTAGCTGCTGATATACAGAGAAAGCACCCCGAATATGAGGATGTTTATATTGTCAAAAAATTTCCTTCCACGGTTAATATAAAGATTAAGAAAAGAAGAGCCTTGGCTCAAATAAAGGGAAAACTCTATTACCCTCTAGATGACCAGGCAGTTATTGTGGATAAAGGTTCTTTACGCCCCCTGGAGGGCCTTATTCCTGTTGAAATAACCGGCCATAACGATTCTTTTGCTAAAGGATATAAAATAAAAGACGAAAGGCTGGATAAGGCTTTTAGCCTTATAAAAACCTTGCGTAAAGAGAATTTCCTTAATGAATTCTCGGTTAAGCTTATAAATGCTGCGGATCTACAGGCTATTTATTTCCTTATCGAGTCTCTGCCTAAAACAGGCAGCGATATTTCAGCCACAGGGGAGATCAAGGTTATTGTAGGGGAAGATGACTTTAAAAATAAGATTGGGCTCCTCAAAGAGGTGGTCAACTCCAGGTTAAAGGACAGGCTTTCTTCAGTAAAATACATAGATTTACGTTACAAAAAAGTATATGTAGGTTTTCGGAGGTAAAGGAGTTTTTAGACGCAAGAAACAAAGTTTTTGCAAAAAAATTCTGCCTTCGGTGCGGCCTGAAAGTTTTAGGCGCGTTTATATCAGTATCTAAATGATCTTTTCATAGGGTATGAAACTTAATTGCGCTATCGCCTTTGATTCCGGAAAAGTATTATTATCTTTAGCAGATTTTAAAAAGAGAGCTCCGGTATTCTTCAGGGAATTTGAAGGCCCCATTGAGCACCAGAAAGACTTTCTGGCTAAGTTCGCTAAAAATTCTGAAAAAATCAACCGCATAATCAAAGCCGCCGAAAAGAAAAATTCTTGTTTTGTAGACAATGTGTTTATGGAATTACCGGAAGAGACCGCTGAAACTAGACTTGTGCAGGAGGTAGTCCCTTTGGCGGCGGAAAAGAAAATACACTACAAGGACGTCAAATTTATAAAAAAATATCTTGAAGATAAATTCCTAGAATGGGACGAGACGTGTGTGCATAATGTGGTTATTAACTGTAAGATAAACGGCAAGAGCTACGATCATCTTCCATTAGGTGTGAGGGCCAAGAAGGTAGATGTTAGGGCTATGCTGACAGCCGTTAAAAGCAAGGTTTATAAAGATGCGGAAGATATCTTTTATAATATAGATAGAAACTTCGGCGGGTTTGTGGTGTCGCGAATAAGTATGTTTTCTTCGGTTTTTTCAGAGAAAAAGATCAATCAAGCGGTATTAAGCCTTGATTTTGAATCTTGCCGTTTTGCTGTGTTTGATGAAAACGATTTTTACTTTTACGAAGAACCCGAAAAGGGGATCGGTAAGATAATTGAGGAATTCTCAGGACATTTTTCTTTAAACCAGGATTTGGCCAGAGAGATTTACGACCGTTACGTTTCCTTCAAAGAAGTGCCTTATTTTAAGGAAGTAGCGATTAAAAAGCAAGACGGTGGTTATATAAAACTAAGTACGCAAACCATTAATATGTTTTTTCGAGAAAAATTCAGGTCACTAATACAATATCTGCTTCAGAAGATAGGTAGGACATTAAACCGCGAGGTCAAGACAATTTCTTTTGTCGGTAAGCTTAATGCCAAAGAGGGATTCTTCGGATTTATTAAAGACAACATTCCTTGTGCTATTGTGCCGTCTATTCAAAAATCGGCAGTTTCATCCTGCTATGGTTGCTTATTATACGGTAAATCAAGATTTTTAGAGATCGACCGGCGGGATGATAAGAGCTTAATGCAGCGTCTCGCACACGTATATAATGAATATTTTTGAAAATGGATGTAAATGAAAAATATTCTGATTTCCTAAAAAGCCTGAGAATCGCTGTGGCTAATTCTTCGGTATATTTCAAAGAACACCCTGTATTCATAAAATCAGTTCAGCAGCTGAAGACTAAAATAGACGATATACTTACCTTTGCGTCATCCATAAAGATAAACATTGCTTATGACAATTTAAGCTTTGAAGGGGTGGATTTCAAAAATACCCAGCCCTACCAGGATATAAATATTTTTTTTCATCGACGGAAGATAAAAAACGTTGAAATCAAAAAAGGCTTAAGCCAAGAAGAGCTATTGTCATTCCTTGTCAGCGTTAACTCACCGGCCAAGGATATATTTACCAGCGGAGGCTTAAACGATATTTTAAGCGGGCAAAACGTTATAAGTATTAAAGTTGAAACTCTTGACTACTCAGAGCTTTTAAAAAACTCCGATCAGGATTATCGAGATATCTGGCTCTATGTGCTTCATAAAAGTCTTAAAAGCCAAGATTCAAACCATATTTCGAAACTAGCGGATGAATTTGAAAAAGCCTTAAACAACTTAGGCGAAGATAAATTGCTTGAAGATGAAGGTTTGGGGGAAGGCTTGAGCTTATTTTTCAATTATCTTAAAAAAAATGATTCCGGCAGGTTTTCAGGCTGCCTTAAGAATCTCGTGAGCTTCTTTCTTGAGAGTAAAGGCACTGCGAGTAAAGCTAAAAACACAGATAAGCTTAAAATATTTGCTAATAACTTAACCGTTTCCGAACTTTCCACGGTATTGCTGGATAAGCTTAAAGATGCTCAAGATATTGACAGCTTGAGTTTTAACCTATTTTTTCAATTGATTGACAAAAAGAAGCATAACGAAGTCTCTGTTTCTTTGGCAGAGAAATTGAAGACCCAAGAGTGGTTAAAGAAAAGCCCACAGGCCCTGGATAAAATAAAAAATCTTTTTTCCCTGCCGTCTGAATCCTGTATATCTGATATTTACCATAAAAACCTCGCTTCAATGTTAGAGGATATTGGACAAAAGGGTGTTTTAAATTTCGACCGCAAGCATTTAAATAATAATTACAGGCTGATTCTTTTAGATGCCTTTATAATAGAAAAAAATAAAAAAAGGATTATCTTTGTTCTGGAGAAAATATTTTTAGAGCTTTCTAAAGCCATGAAAAACGGCGATGAACTCTATATTGATAATTTTGTTACGGCTGTAGAAAAAAAAGAAGCCGATATGGGGGAGATTCTAAAAGAGGACTCGCAAGCTACGGAGAAGATTTCAATGTTTATAGAAAAAAGTGCTTTTACCCGCGATGTAGCTCCCGGGGCCTTGAAATCTTTGTTAAAAATAGTTAAAAAAAGCGCTTTTAATTCCGATGTTTATCTTAGAAGGATATTCGAGGAAGAGTGGATAGAGCCGCATATTTTAACTTTGTTTTTTCAGTTTTTTCCTTTTAAAATAGATAGTTTTTGTGATAAAGCCAAAAGCAGGGTTCATAATATAAAATTTACAATAAAAATAATTGAGAACCTTAAAGAGCTGCAGCAACCTTGGGCTTTGAAAGTTATCGAATCGATTTTTTCCGTCGCTAATAATTTTTTGAAGATAGAAATTTTAAAAATTATAAGTGGATTATCTTTTTACGACGAAAACTTCTTACTGAATATTCTGAAAAAGGAAAATTTTCTTCAGCGTCAGTATGCCCTGTCAGCCTTGCTAAAGTCCTCTAACCAACGAGAGGAAGCTGCAAAGGCATTGCTCTCTCTGTCAAATTCTTTCGGTACCAAAACAAAAAAGATTATGGACAACCTTTGCATGGTAGAGGCTATGCCTTTTGAAGAGGCAAAAAAATATCTTGAAAAAATAAGCCGATTTAAGTTTTTTTGGAACCGCTCTCTGCGAAAAAAAGCTTTAAAGATAATGGAGAGTTATGCAAAGTAATAAGGTAAGCGTCTTTCTGAAAGATTTTATTTCTTGTTGGCAGGTGGGCAGGATTTATGAAATCGGCCACCCTCAATTTATGGAGTCTCTCTCCCGGGCCTACGACAGTCTTAAGGCTATTTTGTCTGAAAACGAAGATTTGGTATTGGGGATATTTGGTGAAGAACTGGCTAGCGGAGATGAGGTATTTTTTGATTTAAGCCAGAAAGTTTCCCCGATAATTAAAAGCCTAAAGTCCAGGGGGATAGAAAAGATATCTTTTAAAAGGGGCGTTAACCGCCAAGAGCTGGCTAAACTGATTTATTTTCTTCTGACCTCAAAAAGCGAGAGCCTTGATGAGTTCCAGGAGTACCTTTATATTGAAGGCATGCGCAATATATCCGTAGGAAAGATCAAGGCTATTGACGAGGCTGGCGGGGATTCGGAAACAGAGAAAAAAGGGAAAATCCAGCAGTACGAAAAGACGCTGGATAGAATAGCTCAGATCTTAGACGAAGCGGTTAACAAAGAGTCCATCAATACCTTGCAGTTGAAATTTGTTACTAACGGGATTATGGACAGCTTGGTTGGAAATTATCAGCTTTTTTTTAAGCTGCTCAAGGTAAAGAGTTATGATACAATTACTTTTACCCATCTTTTAAATGTCAGCATTCTATCGATGTATTTCAGCCACAAATTGGGGTTTAACCGCCAGGATTGCATTAGTATCGGGGTCGCGGCGCTTTTCCATGATATAGGAAAACTTTATATAGCCAAAAAAATAGTTCAAAAGGCCGGAAGGCTGGATGAAGAGGAATTTTCCGCTATAAAAAATCATGCGGTTTTAGGGGCTCAGATATTGCTTAAATACGTTGACTCTTTAACTATACTGCCTGCAGTAGTAGCCTTTGAGCATCACCTTCGTTATGATCTTGGGGGTTATCCTAAGGTATTTTTTCCCCGCCGGCCCCACATCGCTTCTTTGATAGTTCATATATGCGATGAATATGACGCTCTCAGCCAAAGACGGTCCTACAAGCAAGACTATCCTCCCGAAAAAATATATAAGCTCATGAATATTTACAGAGAGAAAAAATTTCCTTCTGGATTATTGGATAAGTTTTTCAGAATAATGGGCGTTTGGCCTAAAGGTACGATTGTGCGTTTAGATAATGGAGAAGTGGCCATTGTAAGAGAAGAAGATGAGGAGGATATGTTTTCGCCTAAAGTAGAAGTTGTATCTGGCAATACCAAGGGGATTGTCGACTTGAAAACTAATCGGACGATCAAAATACAAAGTTCATTGAACCCTCTGGGAGAAGGCAAAGAATATATAGAGTTTGTCTAAAATTGTTTTTTTTGATATCATATAGCAGTGTTTGGCTCAAAAAATAACATAATAAATCGGGAGTTTTGAGGTGCGTAGAAGAGAGTGAAAAAGGTTTATATTTTCCATATTTCCGAATTCGGCGGCCATAGTAAAGCGGCCCAAAGTATAAAAGAAGCCATTGCTTATAAGAGTCCGGCAACAGAAGTTGTGACTTTAAACGGCCTGGGGTATTTTTATCCCCGGGGAGAAAAGATAATCGATTCCGTTTACATGGCGGTTATAAAATATATGCCTTATCTTTGGGGTAAGGCTTATGACCGCAGGAGAGTAGTCAAGGCTTTATCTCCTTACCGTAGATTTATACACAGGCTCACTTTTGGCAAATTGGCCGCTTTAATTAAGAACGAAGGTGTTGACTGTTTTGTCGCCACTCAAGCTTTTCCTTGTGGATTAATAGCGGATTTCAAAGAAAGAACCGGGCTTAAAATACCTCTGGTAGGGATTGTCACCGATTATCATCCGCATAGATTTTGGGTGCACCCTATGGTTGACAGGTATGTTGTTGCCTGCAGGCAGGCAAAAGAAGCATTGACAAAGGAAGGGGTAAGTCCTGAGAAGGTAAAAGTTTTAGGTATCCCGATTTCGGTCAAGTTTTTGGCTTCTTATCCCAAAGAGCAAGTTGCCCGAGAACTAGGTTTTAGAAGCGACCTTGCTTCAGTATTGATTATGGGTGGGGGACTGGGGCTGGGGCCGATAAAACAT
>JBAYNQ010000038.1:0-8876 GCA_041678705.1 Candidatus Omnitrophota bacterium | reverse complement strand
TAAGGCAGGTGTATTCAAACAATCCTTCTTTCCCGAGTTCCTTTCCAAAACCGCTCTGTTTGAATCCTCCATAGGGCAGTTCTTCGAAAAACATACCGTAGGTATTAATCCAAACTGTTCCGGAATCTACAATAAGAGTTAAAAAACAGAAAAATATGGTATAATATTATTATGAAATTGAAAAAGGCCATAACTAAGCTCAAAAAGCTTGGCCAAGAAGATAATTCCTTTACCGATGCGCCGGGAAAAGAACTTGTTTCTTTTATGTGGGAACTTACCGCGGAAGTATGGTCTTTGCAGGGAGCTGATTGTGTTAAACGAAGATTACAAAGAAATATTACAAATCTTATTAAACAATGAGGTCAATTTTCTCATTGTCGGTGCCTATGCTATGGGCGCTTATGGTTACCCCCGTGCTACAGGTGATTTTGATATCTGGGTAGAAGCTTCCATAGAAAATTCAAAAAGAATACATAAGTCTCTTTCTGAATTTGGTGCTCCTGTTTTAGGCATAACAGAAAATACTTTCGCAGAAAAAGGAATTGTTTTCCAAATCGGAGTAGCACCAAGACGCATTGATATCATTACCAATATTGACGGAGTAAGCTTTAAAAAGGCTTATAAATCGAAAGAAAATATTGAGATAGAAAACTTAAACCTGCCTTTCATTTCAAAGGAGAACCTTATAAAAAATAAACAATCCACAGGCCGCCAAAAAGATAAATTAGACGCTGACCGTTTAAAAAACACTAAAAACCCCTGACAGCAAAGTTTATTTTATCTTTTCTTTACCAAATAAGATGTTTATAAAACTAAACAGGTTAACGGCTGTTTTTAGCTGTTAAAACCCATACCAGTAATTAACCAAAGGTTTTGCCCCTTCGGTCGCATCAGCAGTCACGTTTTTAAGGCGGGTGTATTCAAACAATCCTTCTTTCCCGAGTTCCTTTCCAAAACCGCTCTGTTTGAATCCTCCATAGGGCAGTTCTTCGAAAAACATACCGTAAGTATTAATCCAGACGCTTCCGGCATCTATCTTCTCGGCTAAGCCTTGAGCTTTTTTTACATCTTTGCTCCAAATGCAGGCCGCCAGGCCAAAATCTGAATTATTAGCCAAAGAAACCGCCTCTTGAAGCGAAGAAAACCGGCCCACACAAGCAACCGGGCCGAATACTTCCTCCTGAAAAACAGCCATATCGGCATTTACATCGCAGATGACTGTCGGCTCAAAGAAAAATCCTTTGTTTAATCCCTGGCTATCAGGGATTTCGCCTCCGCACAAAATCTTTGCTCCGTCTTTCGTTGCATGTTCAACAAAAGCGGCCACTTTTTTTCTTTGGCTCTCTGAAATCAAAGGGCCCATTTGCGTTTCAAAATCAAGGCCGTTTCCTAATTTAATACGTTTTGCTTTGTCCACAAAATCAGCGATAAATCCATCATAGATTTTATCTTCAATAAAAATCCTCGACATAGCCGTGCACATCTGGCCCTGGTTTAAAAATATCGAACAAAGTGAACCATTAACTGCTGCCTCCATATCGGCGTCGGCAAAAATTAAACTGGCTGATTTCCCTCCCAGCTCCATAATTACCTTTTTTACATTTTCCGAGGCATATTCAATTATTTTCTTACCTACTTGATTTGATCCCGTAAATGAAACCATATCAACCCGCTTATCCGAACAGAGTTTAGCTCCTACATCCTGGCCCCTGGCCACAATGATATTTACTACCCCCTTAGGAATGCCTGCTTCTTTGATAATTTTTGCTAGCTCAAGAGCCGTTAAAGGAGTTAGCGTTGAAGGCTTTAATATAACTGTATTTCCGGCAGCGAGGCTCTGAGCCAATTTCCAAGAGGCCATCAATAGGGGGTAGTTCCAGGGAACAATTAAAACTGAAACCCCTTTGGGCTGACGGATAAGCCTACTCTGAACACTTGCAACCGGCGATTCAATATTTATTATTTCATCTTTCAATAGTTTTTCCAAATTGTTAGCAAAATATTCAAAGACTTTAGCGCTTGAAGGAATATCCATAAAAGTTGATTCCTTAAGGGGCTTTCCGTTATTCAAAGTCTCAAGACTGGCGAGTTCTGCGGCTCTATCAAGAATGCCTTTAGAAATCTTTAAAATAAACTCTTTTCGCTGGCCTAAAGTAATCTTTCTCCAGGGCCCATTATCAAAAGCCTGCCGGGCCCCTGATATAGCCGCTTCGACATCATGACTGCCGGCAATACAAGCCTTAGCGATAGCTTCGCCGGTAGCTGGATTGATTACGTCCTGCTTATCCGAGGTTTCTTTAAACTCACCGTTAATGAATAGCGGATAATTTTTTATCATCTTATTAAAATTCTAAACACTAAACTCTAAGCCCTAAATAAATCCTAAATCTTAAATTCAAATCATCCAAGCAGATATTTTAGGTTTAAGAAATTTGGATTTTCGATTTGTTTAGCATTTAGTATTTCGAGCTTAGAATTTTTCATTTAAATTTTACTTCCTTAAATAATTGAAACAGCCGGGTAAAAGGCACATACCATTTACTCAACTGCCCGAGTTGACCGTCTAATTTCATCTTCCCTTGAGTAACCGCCACAAACGAATCGAGCTTTCCTAAAAAAACCTGCTGCCATATATCGCGTGGTGCTGAAATAACAAAAGGCGCATCGGCATTACTCTCAAGCTTTACAATTTTCCCTTTTTCAAAAACAAACTTATAAGCTTGGTTTGTATCATCCAATTTAACTGCCAGCTCAAGCGTCAGGTTAAGCTCTTTGCCTTTTTCTAAAATGAATTTATCATTATTTACCAAATCCACTATGGCCTTAATGTGTTCGGCTGAAAACATAGGATAGGCTTTATCCTCCGGCCGAGACTCCTTGGAGCAAGAAACCTCCTCTGTGGACTGCTTTGCGTTATTACCAAAAAGCCTTGCCACAACGGCAGTTTTCACTGCTTCTTCCAGCGCTTCAATCAAAGCTAAGCCATCCCTAAAAGTATCAGCTATGACCACTGCCCCATGATTTTTCAGAACAACAAGATTATTGTCTTTCAAGGCGTCTATCACTTCATTTGGTTTTGTTACGGTGGGTGTATCCTGCTTAATGACAGGAACATTACCCAGATAAAATTTAGTTTCAAAGGTGAATATCTCTAAAGAGTCATTCACCGCGAAATAACCATTTATTAAAGGCGGGTGGCAATGAATCACAGTATTAGATGGAAAATTCTCATAAACAAGTTTGTGCAAAGGAAGCTCTGAGCTAGCGTTGTTTTTTCTCTGCGCATTACTTAAATCCACTTTTACTATATCTTTCACAGATAGACTTCCCAGAAAAGAACCGCTTGCGGTAATCAGAATCTCATTATCATTCAGGCGACAGCTTATATTTCCTGACTTAGCTACTGCCAGGCCTGCTTCATAAAGCCTCCTGCCTACAACTATTATTTGTTCCCTAGCTTTTCTTTGGTTCACGGACATCTAAACCTCCATATAAATATGCTTAGTAATCAATTTGTCAGGCGTTATGTCAAACGCCGGATAATATCCTCTTGCCCCTTTTGGCGCAAGGCGTAAACCGCCTATTTCCAGCAGTTCTTTATCCGGACGTATTTCTATTCTTATGTCATTACCAGTTTTGGCTCTGGATGCCGGGGGGCAAATCACATAGAAAGGAACCTTAAAATACTTAGCCAAAAGCGCTATCTGATAAGTACCTATTTTATTGGCAATATCCCCGTTTTGAGCCAGATTGTCAGCACCGACAATAACTTTATCGATTTTTTTCTCACTCATCACCTGAGCCGCCATATTATCCGTAATCAATGTGGTCTTAAAACCCGCTCTATACAATTCCCAGGCAGTAAGCCTTGCTCCTTGCAGATAGGGCCTGGTTTCAGTAACAAAAAAACTCAAATTTTTTTTATCTTGGCGGCAAAAATCTCCGATTAAAGGCAAGAGGCCACTAATATTGCAATGTGTAAGTATAGTATCACCATCTTTAAGGGCGGTAGACATATTTTTTGCCTGCTTTATCCGAGCATTTTTAAGTGCATCAAGAAACCCAAGAATCTTTTTATCAAGCGGCCCGGGGCTTTGAGCCAAATTTAAAACCATATCTGTTAAATATTTAAAAGAAAGTGTCGGCCGGGCAGAATTAAGACTGTGAGCAATTTCTCTAAGTTTTTTTTCAGAAAGATTGCTTTTATTTTTTTTAATCTCCAGCAGAAACGTATACATAACCAACAAAACCTGGCCCACTGCCCGGGTCTTCATATCTTTTATCGCTTTATGCGCCTGTTTATAGCTTCTTACCTTTATATATTTGACTTTATGAGGCAGAATGGCCTCATCAAGCACATTTACAGTGGTACCTTTAAGTTCAATTGGCCAGAAAAGTGGTGAAAACTTCATATTATTTAATTAACAGGGTTTTTCTAACAATTTCCTATATTCTTCCAAAATCTTTCCGGTTACACTCCCGGGCTCACCGGAACCAATAGGCCTTTGCTCACATTCTACTAACGGCATAATTTCCAGTAAAGCGCTGGTTAAAAATACCTCATCAGAAGAATAGATATCTTCCATTTTAACCTTTTCCTCCTTGAATGTTAAGCTTAAATATTGTGCTATTTTTCTGACAGCTTTGGCAGTAATGCTGCTAAATCCTCCACAGGAGGAGGTTGGGGTAATGATTTTATTTTCCTTAACCAGGAAAATGCTGCTTCTTGCGCCTCCGGCCAGGCCTCCTTCAGTGTTTAATACCAGAGCTTCGTCTTTTTTTACCTTTTGGGCGCTAAACCAAGACAAACGGTTATTAAGATAGCTTAAAGATTTAACTTGGCTGGTTATATCCTCGGGATTCCTTCTGTAAGGTGATACTACAGAACTAAAGCCTTTATTGTAAACTTCCGGTTTATAATACCCGAATTTATCCGCATAAATCAGCACGCCGGTGCCTTTTCTTTTTTTATAGGCGGTTATCCTGACGTAGGCGTCTTTTAAGTTATTTTCAATAAGTAAATCTTCTATGGTTTTACTCCAGTCCAAAGTTACTTTCTCGATACCTATTGTCTCCAAACTATTATTTAATCTTTCAATGTGCTCGGTTAAAAAAGGAATGTTACAATTGTAAGTTCTAAAAGGCTCATAGACCCCCCAACCGAATAAAAACCCGGGTTCAAAAACCTCTCCCAAGCTTTGTTTATTGATCAGGTCTCCGTTGGAAAATATTTTCATATCTTTGGATGCGAGCAGCCGCATTTGCCTGCCGGTAAATAGAAGCGCCTACGTTAAATATCATGGATTTTACCGAAAAATTTCTTGGAAATTTTTAGATATTATTTTATCTTTGACTTTAGAGCCTAGTTTATCTAGTACCTTTAAATTAGATTTTACATCGCCGCAGACAGGGTAATCCGAACCCCAGAGAAGCTTGTCTTCACCGAATAAATCTATTGCCAGCTTTAAGCAATCCAGGGAAGCTCCTGAAGTATCTACATAAATCTTTCTTAAAATTTTACTCGGTGAGCTTTTTAAATCTTTGACTATTTTTCTTTCTCTCAACATGGCATATACCCTATCCAGCCTGTCTTTTAAAAAAGGCATCACGCCGCCCAAAGATGAAAATATGAATTTTACATCGTATTTTTCAAGAATACCTTCCATCATCAATAAACCCATAGACATAGAAGAATCAAAGCTGTATTCTAATACCGGCATCAACAAAGGGTCCTTGACCCGGTCAAAACCGATAGGGTTTATAGCCTGAGGATGAATAAAAACAGGAAAGTTGTTATCTTGAGCCGCCGCGAATAAAGGTTCCAATTCTTTGACTAAAAATGAACCATTATGGCTTGAAGAAATGCTTATTGCCTTAAAGCCTTTATTTTTTAATTCTTCTATTTGATCACTTATACCCGAAAGGTCATCAATGTTGACGATTCCAGCGCCGATTATTTTGGGATTTTCTTTAATGATTTCTTCCAGAGCGCTATTATAAATTTCACAAACCCGGGAAAAAGTTCCCAATTTAAGATGGGCATCGGTGGACGGGTAACACAAAAGAGCCTTTTCTATCCTATGCTCATCTAAAAAAGCATAGAGCTTTTCTTTGTCGGTCCAAACGCCTTTATAAAAAGCGGTATAAACCGATAACTTCTCAGGTATAAAATGAATGTGAGCATCGCAAAGCATAAGACAAAGTGCACTAGCACACCAGAACACCGGAACACCAGATAATTTTTCTGGTGCACTGGTGACTGGTGCTCTGGCGTTCTATATTATATATGTTTCTCTCCCTTAACTGCTCCGTCTTCCCACTTGGTTACGCCCTGCATAACATCCTGAAAGCAGAGCTTAGCCAGCGGGTCAAAATTGCTGGTCATAATCCTCTGGATACGTCCGGGCTTTGAAAAAAATTCCCTCATACACCATGAGCCAAGCCTGCCGTAATCTTCAATGGAAAGATGTTTTGTATCCATAACCGGATGTAGAAAATCCCATTTAAGAAAATCTATTTTATTAGGATCGATCTCTCCGCGCTTTGCTCTCTGCCTCCAGATAGGTGAATTAGGCGCCGGGGTAACATATCCTACCCATAAAATGTCCGGGTCGACCTCGTCGGTGAATTCAAATCTCTGTTTCACTATTTGCTCTGTGTCATCGTCAAAGCCCATCATAATATCAGCCACAACAGCAATGTCCTGGGCTCTTAAGATATCTATTGTCTTCTTTATCTGGTCTATAGTTATGCCTTTTGCGATTTTCTTCAGTTCTTCGGGAGTAGTAACTTCTATGCCAAAAACTCCCATAAACATCCCGGTTTCTTTCATCAGAGGCAAAATTTTTTCACAGTTAACCCAGTCAACGGCCCGGCCCAAAGAAACCCATTTGATTGGAATATTTTTTTCCTTTTTTAAATTACAGAAACGCTCTACTCTTTCGGGATTAACATTAAAATTGTCGTCCTGAATAACCACAACCTTAACCCCCATTTTATGGAGAAGCTCGAGTTCCTCAATAACTCTTTCGGGGGACTTTGCTCTCCATTTCAGGAAATCTTCCGGATGCCGTGGGTCATACTGGTCCCATTCATAACAAAACGTGCAGGCAGAAGGACAACCCCGGGAAGTCATCATTTCAACAAACGGCTTCCAATGTGTATGGCCGACATATTTATCCATAGGAAATAAATCATAGGCCGGCAGAGGAAGTGTATTCAAGTCCATCAATAGAGGCCGATGCGGCCCCATAACTATTTGGCCGTCGACCCGGGAAGTTACACCGGCTATATCCTTTGTGCTTTTACCTTTGTCTAAAGCCGCGATTAAATCACAAAAAGCTTCTTCTTCCCCCATAACTACATGATCCATGGCTGGATTAGCCTCTAAAGTCTGTACCGGAAGCGAAGAATACCATAGTCCGCCCATAATTATTTTTACTCCGGGTAAAACTTCTTTAATTTTAGCAGCGGTCTGGTTAAAATACCAGATTATGCCAAAGCCAACCGAACAATGAATCATATCGCCCAAAACAACCACATCAGGATTCTTCTCTTTAACCTTTCCGGCAATTTCTTCAATAGGGATATCTAAAACAGTTGCGTCCAAAACCTCTAAATCGCTGTAACCTTTCTCTCTGATGTAAGCTCCCCACTGAGCATACAGCTGGTTAGGCGCAAAATGTTTACCGTGAGTTGCCCAGGCGCCGATTTTCGGCATTACAAACAGAATTTTCATTGGAAACCTCCTTTTTTTAGTCCACAGTCCATAGACCACAGCCCATAGATTATAGACTGCGGTTCATTTTAAAGAATTTCTTAACCCCTGGAGCATTTTAATAATCTCTTCCGATTGACTGTATAAACCTTTGAAGTACTCATTATCTATTAATCCACGTTTTCTACCAATATATAAGCAAGATACCACTTCAATGGCTGATCTTAAAGCATAACCGGTAAATTGCCGAAATTCCTTATTGCTTTGGCCAGTTGAGCCTTCAGCAATATTTAACACAATAGAGTCTGCCGCTCTTTTAATTTGACTCGTAAGGATATATATTTCTTCTTTAGGAAATTTTCTGGTTAACTCATGAATCTTGAAACTAAAATCTAAAGCTTTCTGCCAGACTAATAATTTTTCAAATTTAAATCCCATGCGTTTTGTCTATGGACTATCGACTCCTCGACTATGGACTATTTTTCCGGATGCTCCTGCTTAAACGGTATCACCGGTTTAGTCCAGGGTGTCTGCTGGTTAATCACTGATATTTCCAGGGGGCAGACATTTGCCGGAACCGTCAAGGCAAACTTAACCGCATTTTCAATCGCCTCAGTTGTCATAAGGCGTGAAGAATTCGCGGTTATCTCGTCCAGCTTGCCGGTCAACTCGGTATCAGTAACTCCCGGTAGAATCGAAGTCACCTTTATGCCGTGATCGCGAAGTTCCCAAAATAACCCTTTAGAAAAAGCACGAAGGCCAACCTTTAAAGAACTGTAAACAATAAAGTTACGCGGCAGCGGATCGCAGAGAGTAGAGCCGGAAACCATATTAATAATGCTGCCGGATTTTCTCTCGATCATATCATTTATAACCAGCCTTATAAGGCGGACATAGCCCAGGTAATTAGTAT
The DNA here is from genome assembly GCA_041678705.1 of Candidatus Omnitrophota bacterium. Lineage (GTDB taxonomy): Bacteria > Omnitrophota > Gorgyraeia > Duberdicusellales > 4484-171 > JAQUWY01. Next base: position 246 of record JBAYNQ010000038.1, on the reverse strand, counting down.
GTGCAAGCCTTTCAAAATCTTCAATAGGCTGTTTAGGAAAAGGATATTGGCTGGAAACTCCGGCATTATTAATCAAAATGTCAATTTTGCCGAATTTTTCTTTTGTCTTAGCAACCAGATTTTCTAAGTCTTTGAGCTTCATAACATCGCAAGCTACCGGAAGCACCTGTACTTTATATTTATCCGCGATTTCTTTGGCTGTCTTTTCAAGCGGCTCAAAGCTTCTGGCGGCAATACTTATATCAG
>JBAYNQ010000037.1:0-9209 GCA_041678705.1 Candidatus Omnitrophota bacterium | reverse complement strand
CTGCCAATTCCACCACTCCGGCAAAAACTTTATTCTAACCTTACAACTACGAGCAGCAGCCTAAGGACTTATTTTCAATCCTAAAGAAACGTGGGAACAACTTTTAAATTAGCTTGATAAAAGTTGCTAAAGCAACCGTTGTTGCCACCACTCCGGCAAAAACTTTATTCTAACCTTACAACTACGAGCAGCAGCCTAAAAAACCTAATCGCTATTGTAAATAGGCGCTTAAGCCAAAGATTAGCCTTAACTATAACATTGGAGTTTTTCTTTGTCAACCCTTTGAGCATACCTAAAATACCCCTTATTTGTTGCTGAATGGCTGGTTGACAACCACCTTGGCAAATGGTATATTTAAATGGTTTTTTCAACAATGGGGCTGTAGCTCAGCTGGGAGAGCGCTTGCATGGCATGCAAGAGGTCAGGGGTTCAATCCCCCTCAGCTCCACCATATCTTGAGTAACAGCCAGAATAAATTGTAAGCAACCGGCCATAGATTCCGGCCGTCTTCAAGTCTTTCTCTCTTTGAATATAATACTCCAGCATCTGCCATTTATCTTATTTAGTAATTATTTTTCTTAGTCTGGCCTGATATTTTGATATAATGGTTCCCAATGAAACCAATAGTCCTTGACCCTTTTCAGAAACAAGCCATCGCTTGCGCAAGAGAAAACCATTCGATAATCGTGAGCGCCCCTACCGGAGCCGGGAAAACTCTTATCGCTGAACACATAATCGAAGATTGCATCAAGAAAGACAAAGGCATAATCTATACGGCACCCATTAAAGCCTTGAGCAATCAAAAATTCAGGGATTTTTCTTCAAAATATCCGGGCAGAACCGGAATACTCACCGGAGATGTAAGCATAAACAGAAATGCCCCGATACTTATAATGACCACCGAAATCTTCAGAAATGCTATTTTGGTTAACCCTAAAGAATTCAAGGAAAGAGACTGGGTCATTTTCGATGAAATACACTATCTTGACGATATAGAACGAGGAACCGTCTGGGAGGAAGCGATAATACTTCTGCCGGAAGGCATGAAGTTGCTGGCCCTAAGCGCAACCATACCAAACTTGGGAGACTTCTTAGAGTGGCTTAAGAAAGTCCATTCTTTTCCTGTAGACAGCATAGTAGAAAAAATAAGGCCTGTGCCTCTGCATTTTCTTTTCCAGTGTGATAATGAAGTCTTTGACAATTTTCGGGCATTAAAGAATTCAAAATTCCTGCGTAACAACCTAAAGAATCCTTCTTATCAGGAAAGATACTTCTTTTCAAAACCTAACCGGATAAGAAATCTTTTTCGGGCCGTAGAAGACCGAAACGGTTTCCCCTGTGTATATTTCTCTTTTTCCCGGCGACGCTGCGAAGAGTTGGCTCAAGAATCCGGGCAAATGTCACTGCTGTCAAAGGCCGAAAAAAAAGAGATTCTGTCTCTATTCGACAGCCTGTTGATGAAATTCAATCTTTCTGCCTCTCCTCATATAAGCCTCTTATCTCCTCTTATCGCAAAAGGAATAGCCTACCACCATGCGGGGCTCCTGCCTACTTTAAAAGAAATCATCGAGCGTTTGTTTACAACCGGCTTAATAAAACTCATCTTCACCACCGAAACTTTTGCTCTGGGAATCAATATGCCGGCAAAAACTGTTGTTTTTGATAGCTTAAGTAAATTTTACGGAAGATACCACGGCTACCTTAAAACTCGGGACTTTTATCAAATGGCCGGCCGAGCCGGTCGAAGAAGCATAGACACAGAAGGCTTTGTGTTTTCACGTATAAACCCTTCTCATATAGACCACACATCTTTAGAAAATATAATTTATGGGGATTATGAACCAATTAAAAGCCAGCTTAATTCTTGCTACGCTACCATACTAAACCTATACCAGATAATGGGAGAAAAAATATATGACTTTTACCCAAAATCTTTTCACTTCTACCAGAGTAAAAACTGGGAAAAAAAAGATGTGTTGGGTTTGCTAAAAAGAAAAATGGCTCTCTTGAAAGAGATGAACTATATACGCGGCAACCAGATAACCGCTAAAGCTTTATTAGCAGCTAAAGTATACAGCTTTGAGCTGGCTATAGGAGAATTATTCCAATTAGGCGCTCTTAACGGGTTAAACGAAGAAACCCTGTTTATGCTTGTAACTGCTCTTGTGTATGAACCGCGCAAAGGAGAGCAACGGCCAAAATTAAACAAAAAAATAAAAAAATTTAAGCGAGACCTGAGCGGATTAACAAAGTATATCCACAAAATAGAAAAGAGTTTTCGAATAAACCCTTTGAGTAAAAACTTTTTCTTTAACCTCTCTGAACTATCTAAGGTATGGTATGAAGGGGAAGATTTTTCGAAATTAATCCGTCATTGCCAAATAGACGAAGGCGAGATAGTCAGATATTTCCGTATGGGCATCCAGGTTCTCAAAGAAATACGTTCTTCTGAAATAATAGACAAAGCCCTGAAAGAAAAAATAAACTGCTGTATTAAAAGAGTAAACCGTGACGAAATAGATGCTGAAAGACAACTAAGACAAGAAATTTAACAGGCAAGCAGCAACTTACATCTTGCAAAATCAAAGCTACTGCCTTACAATAAGTACATAATGATTTTCTATTCAGAAATAAAAAAGAGTTTATTCCTATTAGCAATCATATTGATGCCTCTGTTAACACAAATCTGCCTTGGGGCGGCTATAGAAGATTCTCTTTTCAACGATAAAAACCCTACAATCAAAAACCTCTACATAGACTATATCAACGAAGGTCTAAAAATGTTAGAAGCCAGCGAATACGGCCAAGCTGAAATGAACTTCTGGAGAGCTTTAAATCTGCTTCCGGATGTACCCGATGCTTATATAAATCTGGCTATAGTAAATATTCAAAGAGAAAACTTACAGGAAGCCAGGCAATTTCTACTGGAGGCAGAAAATTTTACCCCTAAAGGATACTATAAACAATCTCTTCTTTTCTACAACCTTGGATACTGCCTTTATCTGGAGAAAGATTATTCTAAATCTGTTGATTATTACATCAAAGCTCTCGATGCCGACTCCACTATGGCCCGGGCTATGTACGGCTTAGGCTTAAGCTACAAAGAACTGGGTGACACTGACAAAGCGACTTTCATTTTGCGAAAAGCAAAAAATATTTTTGAAAGAACCGGTGATTTGATATTCTTAAACAAAACTAACCAGGCTCTATTCAGCATAGGCGGAGAAAACATTTCGTTGCCTCAAAACCCCAGAGAAGAACGAATAGAGTCCACTTTGGACTTTTTTGACAAAAACATCAGCACAAAACCGTTGTCCGAATCAGAAAGGCTCCTGGCAGAAGGTTCCGGAGCTTACAAAAATAAAAAAGTACCCGAAGCGATAAACTTGTTGAAAAAGAGCATTCTGCTTAATCCGGATAACCCCAAGGCTTATTATCGCCTGGGTGTAATATACGCTTCCCAGCAAAATTTTATTGAGGCAGCCGAATGCTTTAAGGAAACCCTAGAACTAGATTCTAAATTCGTCAACGCCTATATAAATCTGGGTAGTTCATATGGCAAGCTGGGTAAATACTCTCAAGCTCTGGCAACTTTAAAAAAAGCTATACGTTTTGAAAAAAGAAACCCCAAAATATATTACAACATAGGCATGGTCTATGCTTCAAGAGGAAAACATCGTGCCGCAAGAAAATATTTCAATAAAGCAAAAAAGCTGTGCATTAAAAACAACGATAAGGTTTTGCTTGAAAAAATAGAAAGTTTTTATCAAAAATAAAAAACGGGAGCAGATTATTAAACCTGCTCCCGTAATTAGGGTTTTTATATTGATTGCTTAACTTTATTCCTCAGCCCAACCTTCAAAAACAAACTCCGGCTCCATTAACGGCCTGTCGTAAGGCGGCAGCAAGAACAAAGCTGTGTCATAAACTCCTTCTCCCAGCCTCATCAAGCCATAACCAACACCTTTAACCATGCCATAAGTTAAACCTGTAAGCGGATCTCTGTCACGGGCCTCTAGATACACTTGCTTTGGAACTTCAATCCAGAAAGTAACATCATTGCATATACCTCTGGCAAGTTTTGTGGCGGCATTCTGATCCATAGCATAAGCACTGCCGGCACATCCAAGAACAACAACTGTCAAGACTAAAGCCACGAATGTTCTAAACATTTTCTACCTCCCCCTTTTAAAGCCTTCTTTTCTCCTAAACTACTCTATAAAAAACAAAAACCCATAGCTTAATACTATGGGTTTTGAATTCGCGGATATCTTTCGGCAACTGACTACCATAGCCCTATGAGCCTTAGGTTCTTTAAGCTTTGCGCCCCCCGATTTCCCGAGGTTTGCCTTTTTCGTTCCAACAATCCAAAGAGCAATTTTTACATTCTCTTATATAACACGCTATTGCTGCATTTTCAAGGCCTCCAGTTAAGCCGATCTGCCTTTAAAAAACTCCGAATTTTCCGCTTGCCTAAAAGGCCTTGATTTTATTAGTTTTTAATAAAAACAAGGCCAGCAAAGGCTTTCTGTAAGCGTTTTAACATTTTCCTTGACAATGCCGTATTTGCAGGTATTATATTCAAAATATGAGCAGAAGATGTAAAATTTGTGGAAAAAAAGCTTTAACCGGCTCCTCTATTTCCCGGCGCGGCCTACCTAAGAAAAAAGGTGGCGTAGGGCTGAAAACGACCGGTATAACAAAACGAAAATTCTTTCCTAACCTTCAGTCAAAAAAGGCTCTGGTGGATGGAAAATGGAAAAAAGTCCTTGTCTGCACAAAATGCATAAAAGCCGGTAAGTTACTCGCCTCCTGAAAAGCGACAATCCTTAATAATAAGCCTGGAAGTATTGTGGTAGGAATTATTTTCAAGGGAAAAAGCTATATCAAGATTGTTAGTGCAAGTTAAAACCTCGAGAATATCCTTATCATAAATGAGCCCTTCAAAGGTTTTTATTCCATCGCTAAGCCAAAGTGAAAAGTAAGAATACACCTTCTTAGGCTCACTCCTCTTGAAAATATTACGGCTTAAAAACACCGGCCGGGAATTACCCTCTCCGTATGGTTTTAATTTTTCAATAGATTTAACAAAGTCCATATTTATATCCTCAAATTTCAAAACCGCATCGATCTCTAAAAGCGGGATAAAATCTTCGAGTTTCATTTTGCTTTTGAGAAAACTATTAATTCGACTCTTAAAATTTTCCAGATTATCCTCAGAAATATGAATCCCGGCTGCTTTCTTGTGTCCGCCGTAAGCTAAAAGAAAATCCGAACATTCTCGCAATGCTTCTATCAAGTGTACGCTATGGACTGACCTACCAGAGCCTTTACCTTTTCCTTTATTAAAAGAGATAGCAAACGCCGGACGGCAATATTTATCAGCCAGGCGTGAAGCAACGATCCCTAAAACTCCTGGATGCCAATCCTGGCCGTGAGCTACTATAATGTAATCGTCATACACTCCGGAATCTATACTGGCCTGAGCCTCCTGAAGAATCTGAGCTTCTATTGCCCGGCGTTTAAGATTGTAATCATTAAGCCTAACAGCTAAGTTGTCTGCTTCAAGCTGCTCCTGAGTTAAAAAAAGGTCTAAAGAATCACGAGCGTCAGACATCCGTCCAGAAGCGTTGATTCTGGGCCCAAGCACATACCCTATATGAAATATATCAATATTCTCCTGTTTTATCTTGCCGGCCTTACAAAGAGCTTTTATCGCCGGCCGGGTGCTGGTTCTTATAACTTTAAGGCCTTCGTTAAGCAGGCTTCTATTTTCACCTTGCAAAGGAACTACGTCGCAAACTATCGACAAAGCTACCAAGTCGAGAACCTGCCGGCAGGAAGAACCGGTCAAAACCTGTAAAAGTTTAAAAGACAAAGCTCCAGAACTCAAATCTAGAAATGGGTAAGAAGAATCTTCTCTCTTTGTATTTATGAAAGCGAAAGGGTCGATGCTGGATTCTCCGATGTGATGATGGTCCACAACTACAACGTCTATACCCAAAGAATTGGCTAAAGATATTTCTTTGACCGCGTTGGTTCCGCAGTCAAAAGCTATAATAAGACTGACTTTATCTTTAGCAGATTTTTCTATAACCTCTTGATTTAAGCCGTAGCCTTGTTCTATGCGATTAGGTATATGAAAAGAAAAAATTCCGGGATAATCGGCGGCAAACTCATTAAAAATAGCCAGAGATGTTATTCCGTCAACATCATAATCTCCAAAAACAACGACTCTCTCTCCATTGGATACAGCCTCTTTTATGCGGCAGGAAGCTTTTTTGATATCCGGAAGTGCATCAGGACTATGGAAATTGTGGCCTGAGGGGTCTAAGAAAGAAAGCAGGTCTTTTTCCTGTATATTACGATTCAGCAATACTTGAGCTAAAAAAATAGATATCTTATATTTTTGGGCAAGTTTTAAGGCCTGCGGATGTTGTTTTTTTATCTTCCAAATTTTCCGCTTCATACGATGAAGAATCCCTTGTTTGCATTAATCAGTGTTTTTATTATTAGCGTCAATTCGCATCTTACATTTTCTTTGCCGGGGTTATACCCAAAAGGCCAAGACCACAGTGAAAAACAACACGCACAGCTTCAAGAAGATTAAGCCTTGCAAAGGTTAATGCCTGATCGTCATCGATGACTCTGACTTTTTCATAGAATTTATGAAAACTGGACGCCAGATTCTTCAAAAACTCGATAATAAATACCGGTTCTAATGAATATTCTGCCTTTTCGAGACAATAAGAAAATTGGAGCAAAGTCCTTAGAAGGCTAATTTCCTCAGGCAACTTCAAATGCCTGCTAAAAGTGCTATCGAATGATGTTGCTTTGGCTTTACGAAATATGCTCTCGATACGGGCACATACATACTGGATATAATATAGGGGATTATCAAAAGAGCTTTTTTTTGCTAAATCGATATCAAACTCTAAATGAGAAGAATTTTTCCGGGTAATATAGTAAAAACGCACTGCATCTTTGCCTATGTCGCTTATTAAATCGGAAAGTAATATTGCCGTCCCTGCCCGCTTAGACATCCGCTCTTTCGTCTTCAGGGTTACCAGCTGAACTATAACTATTTTTAAAATTTCTTTTTTATTACCTAGGGCGGCTATCGCCGACTCAACCCTCTTTATATACCCATGATGGTCAGGCCCCCATAGATTTATAAGCATGTCGTAACCTTCTTGGCACTTTTGCCTATGGTAAGCGATATCTGAGGCAAAATAAGTAAGCTCTCCGTCAGCTTTTTTTATAACCCTGTCTTTATCATCGCCGAACTTGGTGGATTCAAACCATATCGCTGCTTCTTTTTGATAAATCAAGCCTTTGCTCTTTAAAGCATCCACCACCTCCTCAATTTTATTTTCTTTAATCAACTTATCCTGGCTAAACCAGCGGTCAAACTTTTTTACCCCTAAACTTTTTAGGTCTTTTTTTATTTTAGCAATCATACTTTCGATGCCGAATATTTTAGCATCCGCCCCGGAGGCCTTCGATAAAAAATCAGCCGCTATGTCTTTTATGTAATCTCCTTTATATCCTCCTTCGGGGATGACAGAAGACAAGTCTTCTTTCTTATCCTCTAAAGCTTTAGACACATTAATGATTGATTGAGCGAAAAGGTCTATTTGCCTACCGGCATCATTAAGATAATAATCCCGGTTTAGCTGATTACCGCAAAACTCAAGAATGTTGGCGATTGTATCCCCTACTATAGCCTGGCGGCCATGAGCTATAGAAAGCGGCCCGGTAGGGTTAGCACTCAAGAATTCAATAAGTATTTTTTTACCTTCTTTGCCGCGGAAAAAATCCTCTTTATTCTTAATAACAGCATTTAAATAACCTATGAGACTCTTCCGGGAAATAAATATATTAATAAATCCAGGGCGTAGAATTTCTATTTTATCGACATCTTTAGATAATTTTTCTTCCAGGAAGCTTTTTATGCTAGAGGCAATTTCAAGAGGGTCTTTTTTAAGGCAGGAGGCAAGCTTTAATGCTACCATTGATGAAAAATCGCCGAATGCCTGTTGCGCAGGAACTTCCCAAAGAGGTTGTTCCAAGCTTATATCATACTCTTTTTTCAAAACTTCATTTAGGGCATCTGAAATTTTTTTATAAACTAGCTTCATTGTCTCTATGTTTTTTTGAAAACTATTCTCCCGAAACTAGAGATACTCTGTCCTGGAGTTCTCCCAAGCCAAACTAAATTAAATGCCTGATTTTTGTAATACCTCTTTAAGCCTGGCTTCAACAATTGGCGGGGTTTTTATGTTCTTTACCGCTATTTGAGGGTCTTTAAGGCCATGCCCGGTAAGTGTACAAGTAATTGTTATATCCTTTTTCTTTTTTGCCGTTCTTTTAAAAAACCCTCTTTTTTTAAGCATAAACAGGCCCGCTACAGACGCTGCTGAAGCAGGTTCAACAAAAACGCCTTCTTCCCTTGCAAGAAACTTATAAGCAGACAGTATTTGGGCATCGCTTACAGCTTCAATTAACCCTCCGGATTCCTTTTTGGCGCATAACGCATTATCCCAACTGGCAGGGTTACCTATTCTAATAGCAGTAGCTATTGTTCTGGGTTTTTTTATAGGCTTACCTATGACTATCGGAGCCGAACCCTTTGCCTGAAATCCCAGCATAGAAGGAAGCTGGTCGATTTTCTTATAAGAATAATATTCCTTATAACCTTTCCAATAGGCAGTTATATTCCCGGCATTGCCTACAGGTAAACAGTGGAAGTCGGGGGGCCTTCCTAAATAATCACAGATTTCAAAAGAAGCAGTCTTCTGACCTTCAATACGATAAGGATTTATAGAATTTACCAGGGTTACCGAATATTTTGCAGAAATCTCCTGAACAATATTCAAGGCTTGGTCAAAATTACCTTTAATCGCGATAACTCTGGCGTTATGTATAAGCGCCTGAGCTAACTTACCTAAAGCAATCGCACCCTCGGGTATCACCACAATGCATCTTAGGCCCGCTTTGGCTGAAAAGGCAGCCGCAGAAGCCGAAGTATTCCCGGTTGAAGCACAGATAACTGCCCGTGAGCCTTCTTCTTTGGCCTTGGATATGGCCATAGTCATACCCCTATCTTTAAAAGACCCTGTAGGGTTTAAGCCTTCGTATTTTAGATAAACTCTAAAGTGGGGGCCAAGAATTTTGGATACTCCTGGCGCATAAAGTAAGGGGGTGTT
>JBAYNQ010000036.1:0-9404 GCA_041678705.1 Candidatus Omnitrophota bacterium | reverse complement strand
GAAACACGTTCCGGTTTTTATTACTGAAGGTATGGTCGGGCACCGTTTAGGAGAATTCGTTTCGACCAGGACATTCCGCCAGCATGGGGGCATAAAAGCTAAAAAGGCAATACAGAAAAAATAATGTTGCGTATCTTTCGATACGCATAACTTGATGCTAAAAAGAGAATGAAAATGATAGCAAAAGCTGAAGGAAAATATATAAGGATATCACCGACTAAGGTTAGGCCGGTTATCGCTCTGGTTAAGAACCAGAAGGCAGCACAAGCCTTATCGAAACTGGGCTTAATAAATAAAAAAGGGGCATACTATCTTTCTAAAGTTTTAAAGTCCGCCTTGGCTAATGCGAAAAACAAAGGGTACGAAGAGCAAGATTTGGTTATTTCTAAGGTAATAGCCAATCCCGGCCCGGTTTTGAAACGTTATCGAGCCGCTTCTTTTGGAAGGGCTTCGATGATAAGGAAAAGGACATCTCATATTTTAATTGAGTTAGATTCGCCGAATAAATTAATTAAGGCTGTAAAAATAAGGTAGGTTTATGGGTCAAAAAGTTCATCCATACATTTTAAGAATTGGTTTTGGCAAAGACTGGCTTTCTAAGTGGTTTACTTTCAAGAAAAGAGAGTATGCTGATTTTCTGGAAGAAGACCTAAGGGTAAGAGAGTGTATAAAGGAGAGCTACCCTAAAGGTTCAGTTGCTTCGATTATAGTAGAAAGAGTTTCTTCCGGAGCAGTACGTATCAGGATAAAAACGTCCCGCCCCGGAGTTATTATCGGCCGAAGAGGCCAGGATATAGAAAGCGTGAAGAAAAGGCTTTCTAAATTGACCAAAAAAGAAATAATGATTGATGTGGAAGAAGTGCTTGAGCCGGCGCTTGAAGCTCAGTTGGTTGCTGAATTAATAGCTTTTCAGTTGCTTAAAAGAGTAAATTTCCGTCGGGCGATGAAGAGAGCTATACAGCAGGCTACATCCATAGGCGGAGAAGGTATAAAAATACGTTGTGCCGGGCGTTTGGGCGGAGTTGAAATAGCCCGCAAGGAGTCTTATAAATACGGTAAAGTGCCTTTGCAGACTTTTAGGGCAGATATCGACTATGGTTTTTCAGTGGCTAAAACCACTTATGGAACCATAGGCGTTAAAGTCTGGATTTATCGCGGGGAGAAAAAACTAGGTAGTTATATGATTCAGGAGCCCCGTAAGGAAAATTAATTATGCTGTTGCCCAAGAGAGTTAAATACAGGAAGATGCAGCGTGGAAGGCGTAAAGGCCTAGCGGTCAGTGGCTCTACAGTTTGTTTTGGTGAATACGGAATTAAAGCTTTAGGCCCGGGGTGGCTCAAGAATAATCAGATTGAAACGGTCAGGATCATACTTACTCGCAGGCTTCGCCGTGGCGGAAAATTGTGGATAAGGATTTTTCCTGATAAACCGTTTACTAAAAAACCGGCCGAATCCCGTCAAGGTAAAGGCAAAGGCGAAGTGGAAGGCTGGGTAGCGGTAATAAGGCGTGGAAGAGTTTTGTTTGAGCTGGGAGGCATACCTGAGGATTATGCTAGGGCTTCTTTTAGGCTTGTTGCGTACAAATTACCGTTTAAAACTATGTTCGTTACCAGGAAAAAATAAATAAAGAGGAATTTTTCCATGAAGATAAAAGATTTAAGGGGTTTGTCAAAGCAAGAGTTAGAAGATAAATTGGAAGGTTCAAATAAGCAGCTCATGGATCTGCAGTTTAAACGCAGAAGCAATGTCGAGAAACCTCACCTTTTTAAAAAAGTCAAGAAAGGGATTGCCCGAATCTTGACGGTAATGAATGAAAACAAAGGAGCTCGAAGTGGGAAAGAATAAAGTCTTAGAGGGCGTAGTAGTTTCGGATAAAATGGATAAAACCGCTACCGTTTTGGTAAAGGAAAAGGTTTCTCACCAGCTCTATAAGAAATCTACGGTAAATCGCAAGAAATACAAAGCTCACGATAAAGATAATAAGGCTAAAGTAGGAGATAGGGTAAAGATAATTGAAGCCAGGCCGTATTCTAAAGACAAACGCTTTAAGTTGCTGGAGATAATGAAATGATTTATATAAGAAGCAGATTGGACGTGGCGGATAACAGCGGGGCTCGTAAGGTGGCCTTTATTGGTGTGATCGGAAAGAAGAACAAGAGTCACGCTAACATAGGGGATGTTATTACTGCCAGCGTAAAGGAGGCTATCCCCAACGCTGCCGTGAAGAAAGGTGAGGTTGTCAGGGCTGTTGTGGTCAGGACACATTTTCCAATCAAGCGTAAAGACGGATTAGCCGTGAGATTTGACAAAAACGCCTGCGTTATTATTGACAAGCAGGGAAATCCTAGAGCTACGAGGGTTTTTGGCCCCATTGCTCGCGAGTTAAGGGAAAAATTTAGTAAGATTTTATCATTGGCTCCGGAAGTCGTCTAGAGGTTGAAACAATGAAATCAAAAATAAAAAAGGGCGATAAGGTAAAAGTTCTTTCGGGAAAGGAAAAAGGAAAATCCGGGAAAGTGCTAAGGGTGCTTTCAGGGCGGGGCTCTATGGTTATTGAAGGGGTTAACTTAATAAAGAAACATATCCGTAAGCGTTCAGAAAGTGAGCCGGGTGGAGTTAAAGAAATACCGGCTCCGATAAAGGTTTCAAAGCTATCTCTTGTGTGCCCCGGTTGCGGGCAGGCGACTCGTTTAGGAGCCAAGATTTTAGAAGATAAAAGCAAAGTAAGGATTTGTAAAAAATGTCAGAAAACAATTTAAATAAAAATAGTAAGCCGCGGCTCAAAGAGGCGTATTATGAAAATATTTTGCCTGAATTGGTCAAAACGCTTGGCTGCAGCAATAAGCTTCAAGTTCCCAGGCTGGTGAAGATTGTTGTAAATATGGGCGTGGGCGTGGCCACTACTGATGCTAAGATAGTCGAGAAAGCAGCGCAAGAATTGGCTATGATAACCGGACAGAAAGCTAAGATTTGCCGGGCCCGCAAGCCTATATCTAATTTTAAACTTAGAAAAGGATTGCCTATCGGCTGCTGTGTGACTCTACGTAAAAATATGATGTATGAGTTTCTGGATAGACTGATAAGCGTAGCTATTCCCCGTATACGTGATTTTCGGGGGTTTTCTTCAAATTCTTTCGACGGAAGAGGAAATTATACCTTTGGCTTACTGGAGCAGAATATATTTCCTGAAGTAAATATCGATAAGGTTTCCAGAACTCAGGGTATGAATATCAGTATTCATACCAGCGCTTCAACCGATGGCGCTGCGAGGAAACTTTTGGATGCGTTTGGTTTTCCTTTTAGAAAATAAATAAAGTATTATGGAGGGATGATGGCGACTACGGCAAAGATTGAAAAATGGAAGAGAGAGAGGGTTAGTCCAAAGTTTTCTACCCGGCGTAAAAATAGGTGCCGTCTTTGCGGAAGGCCTCGTGGTTACATCAGGGATTTTGAGCTCTGTCGAATATGTTTTCGCCAACTTGCCTGGCAGGGGCTTATACCCGGAGTTAAGAAGGCTAGCTGGTAAGAAACGCAGATGATCGCAGATTAAAAATCTGCGTAACAATTGGAGTAAAAAATGAGCAGAACAGATTTAATTAGTGATGTTTTTACTATAATAAGAAACGCCTCCCAGGTGAAAATGGAAGATACTTATGTTCCTCATTCTAAAATTGTAAACAAGATTTGTGAAATTCTTAAGGACGAGGGATATATCGAGAATTATAAAGAAGTTGACCTTCAGGGGCATAAGAAAATACGTGTTTATTTAAAATATGATGGAAAAAAAAGTGTTATAAGCCAGATACAGAAAGTTTCCACCCCGGGTAAGCGCATTTATGTTAAACGCGGCAGCGTGCCCACAGTTTTACGTGGCCACGGAATTGCGATTATTTCGACTTCCGCCGGAGTGTTTACTGACAAACAAGCCAAGGAAAAAGGCATTGGTGGAGAATTGATAGGCAAGGTTTGGTAATTTTTTCGCTTAAAAATATAAAGTGATTTTGGTTAATCGGAGAAAAGCATGTCAAGGATAGGTAAAGAACCCATAGCGGTTCCTAAAGAGATTAAAGTCAAAATAGAGCCAGGAACCTTGCTGGTTGAAAGCTCAAAAGGAAAGATGAGCTTGGCTATTCCTTTAGGCATCAGCTTGGAGAATAAAGATGGTTTTTTGAATGTTTCCAGATCTGGCGATACAAAGTTTCTGAAAAGCATTCATGGAACTATACGCATGTTAGCCAGCAATATGGTAGAAGGGCTATCAAAAGGGTTTAAGAAAGAGCTAGACATCATAGGAGTCGGCTATAAAGCCCAGATGAAAGGAAAAAGCCTTATCTTGAATATCGGATTTTCACATCCGGTGGATATGCCTGTTCCGGAAGGCCTTAAGGTTACTACTCCAGCGCCCACAAAGATAATTGTTGAAGGCGCGGATAAGCAAATGGTGGGTGAATTTGCCGCTAAGGTAAGGCGGTTGTATCCGCCTGAGCCATACAAAGGCAAAGGTATAAGATATACGGGTGAGGAAGTTAGGAAAAAATTAGGAAAAGCGTTAGCAAAATGAAGAAAATAGGAAGACTTAGAAGGCATAAGCGAATCGCAAAGAAACTAAAAGGTACTTCTTCCAGGCCGCGCCTGGTTGTTTTTAGAAGTAAAAAGAATATCTATGCTCAGGTCATTGACGATTCGGTTTCGAAAGTGATTGTAGGCTGCTCTACCTTAAGCAAGGAGTTTAAATCCAAGGGGCTTAAGGCCGGAGGTAAAGACGCTGCCAAAGAGATAGGCAGGCTCGTTGCTCAGAAGTCATTGGAGAAAGGGGTCAAGTCTATATCTTTTGACAGGGGTGGGTATTTGTATCACGGGAGAGTTGAAAGCTTAGCCCAAGGAGCTAAAGAAGGAGGTTTGAGATTTTGAACGATAAGGGTAAAAAGACCTCAGGTTCTCCGGACAAGAATCAGGCTAAAGATAGAAGAACTCCTTCAAGGAGTAGCTACGGCAGAGATAAAGGTGATAAAGATCAAGCTTTTATTGAAAAAGTTTTATTTATTAATCGGACAACAAAAGTAACTAAAGGCGGGAAAAACCTGGGATTTTCCGCTTTAGTTGTAGTAGGGGACGGTCAAACTAGCGCCGGTTACGCTTTAGGTAAAGCGAATGAAGTTGCTGATGCTATACGTAAAGGTATAAACCGAGCCAAAAAAGAGGTGATCCCGGTTAAAAAACAAGATACTACTATACCACATAGTGTCGTAGGTAAATTTGGCGCAGTAGAGATTTTGCTTAAGCCGGCTTCTAAGGGCACGGGTGTTATCGCTTCTTCTCCTGTGAGAGCGATATGTGAATGTGCCGGGATAAAAGATATTCTAACTAAGAACATAGGAAATTCTACCAATCAGATCAATGTAGTTAAGGCTACATTCGAAGGTTTGGGTAAACTAAAAGGGTAATATGGATTTATCGAATATAAAAGTAAGAGTAAAAAATAAAGGTCCTAAGCGGGTAGGCAGAGGTACTGGCTCAGGTCTCGGGAAAACATCCGGCCGTGGGCACAAAGGAGCCGGCCAGAGAAAAGGTAAAGTTCTGCCTTACATTGGATTCCGTGGTGGCAACTTGCCTTTAGCAAGAAAACTGCCCAAGAGAGGCTTTAATCCTCCCAAAAGAAAGATTTACCAGATAGTAAATTTAATCGATATCCAAGAGAAGCTTGCGGACGTTTCCGATATTACTCCTGTGGAGCTTGAGAAAGCCGGCTTGATAAAAAGCAAGATAAAACCCATAAAGATTCTTGCTTCTGCCAAGGGAGATTTTAAGTTAAAAATAGTTTGTAAGGCAGATAAGTTTTCGGTAAAAGCGAAAGAGATAATCGAAGCCGCTGGAGGAAAGACGGAGTGTTTGAGTCGGTAACTAATATATTTAAAATCCGGGAACTTAAACGGAAGATTTTCGTTACGCTTTCCTTATTGATTGTATACCGTGCGGGCTGTTTTATACCTACAGCAGGAGTTAATACTTTTGCTCTTTCTCAGTTTTTTGATAAGATTGCTAAAACCCAAGGCCAGACTCTTTTGGGCATGGTTAACCTTTTTACTGGAGGAGCGCTGACGAGGCTGAGCATTTTTGCCTTGGGGATAATGCCTTACATTTCTGCCTCGATTATTATGCAGCTTTTGACTGCGGTCGTTCCGGCTTTGGAACATATCGCTAAAGAAGGCAAGGCCGGTTATGAAAAAATAAATCAATACACCCGCTATTTGACATTTGCGCTTTGTGCGATACAGGGGTTTTTCATCTCTAGCTGGTTATCAAATGAGAATAATTTTCAGGGCATACAGGTGGTTGCCAATCCAGGCATATTATTTACTTTTACGACGATCATCACGCTTACAGCCGGAACCATTTTTATAATGTGGCTGGGAGAGCAGATTCAGGAAAGAGGGATTGGTAACGGGATATCGATAATCATCACTGCGAGCATTATATCGCGCATTCCTTCATCAGTATATCAACTGTGGATACTTTACTCTCCTTTTGATGCTTCAAAACGGCAGATATCTACCCCAGTAGTTTTATTTCTGATAATATTGTGGTTTTTGATGGTGATGGCGGTTGTTCTTTTTACGCAGGCTCAAAGAAGAGTGCCGATACAATACGGAAGAAGAGTGGTGGGGCGCAGAATTCACGGCGGACAAAGTACGTATCTGCCTATAAAAGTAGATATGTCAGGGGTTATCGCTATTATTTTTGCCAGCAGTGTGCTTGCATTTCCGGCGACAATCTCCATGTTTTTGCCGCGAACCGTAAAGCTGTTCGCGTTTATGCAGAGCATAGCCCAACAGAGAGGGATCTGGTATAACTTGATATATATTGGGCTAATCATGTTCTTTATGTATTTTTATACAGCTATGGTTTTTAATCCTTTGGAGATATCGAATAATCTGAAGAAATATGGGGGTTTTATTCCGGGGATACGTCCAGGTAAGCCAACTGCTAATTATCTTGATTTTGTAGCTACCAGAATTGTTTTTATTGGGGCTGTTTATATAGGAGCTATTGCCATTTTTCCTAATTTTGTCATGTATATGTTTAGAGTGCCTTCTTATGCCTTAGCTTCTTTATTTGGAGGGACCACTCTTTTGATTATGGTGGGTGTAGTTTTGGATACAATGAAACAGATAGAGGGGCAACTCCTGATCCGCCATTACGACGGTTTTATTAAAGGCGGAACCCTGAAAGGAAGAAAATAAGCGATGAAAGATGATATAAAAATAATTCTTTTTGGAGCTCCGGGCTCAGGTAAAGGGACACAAGCTGTAGTTTTAGCACAGCGCTTGGGTGTTAAAAGAATTTCTTTAGGAGATATATTGCGCGATGAAGTAAAGAAGCAGACTCCTCTGGGTTCAGAGGTCAAAGGCTATATGGAAAAGGGGCTGCTTGTTCCCGATGAGTTGGTTTCTAGGGTTATCGAAGAAAGCATAATTCGGCAAGGGTTTATTCTTGACGGGTACCCGCGCACTCTCAATCAAGCAAAAGCCCTGGATAAAATTTTAGATAAACAAGGCATAGATATTGATGCTTTTGTTGTTTTAGAAGTGGACCAAGAGACGGTTATAAACCGTCTCTCTAAACGAAGGGTATGTAAAGCTTGCGGGGCTGTTTATCATTTAACCAATATGCCTTCCAAAGTTGAAGGCGTGTGTGACTCTTGCGGCGGAGAACTTATACAGCGTAAGGACGACAATATGGAAGTAATCAAAAAGCGCTGGGAAGTTTTTAATAAAGAGAATACGCCTCTCCTCGATTTTTATCAGAAGAAAGGAAAAGTTATTTCTTTAGACGGCCGCAAAGACAAAGATGAAGTTTTTGAACAGTTAGCTAAAGAGTTATAGATGTCTGAGCCTTTAAGCAAAGATGAACTCGTAACTATGCGTAAAGCCGGCATAGTTGCCTCAGCTATTTTGAAAAGAATAGGCCGTTTTCTTAAACCAGGTGTTACCACCAAGGATGTTGAACTCTTTTTCGACCGGGAACTTGCTAAATACCAAGGCATGACTGCGGCGTTTAAAGGATTCATGGGGTATCCTGCGAGTTGTTGCGTTTCAGTCAACGATGAAGTTATTCACGGTATACCCTGTGAAGAAAGAACCCTTGAGAGTGGTGATTTGGTCAGCGTCGACATTGGCATAGAGTATAAAGGGCTTTTTGTTGATACCGCCCGCACTTATGGTGTAGGGAAATTGACGAGCAAGGCTCGTCAATTACAGAAAGTAACGTTACGTTCTTTAAATAAAGGGATAAAAGCTGCTAGAGCCGGTGCAACTATAGGCGATGTAGGTTTCGCAGTTCAAAATGCCGTCGAGAGCCAAGGTTTTTCGGTCATAAGGCGTTTTGTCGGCCATGGAATAGGTAGAAGCTTGCATTTGCCGCCGGAAGTGCCTAACTTTGGCCAGAGGCATCAGGGAGAGCGATTGCTGGAAAGTTATGCCATAGCGATTGAGCCTATGGTTTGTGAAGGAACGTTTGATATTGAAGTTGCAGATGATGGCTGGACTGCCAAAACAAGCGACGGTTTATTGTCGGCTCATTTTGAACATACTGTAGCTATTACCAAAGAAGGCCCCTGGGTATTAACGCAGTAAGGCTTAGAATTTAAAATATGGCAAAAGAAAGTTTAATCGAAGTCGAAGGAGAAATCGTAGAAACATTGCCGAACGCAATGTTTCGGGTGAAATTAGATAATGGCCATATAGCCCTTGCTCATGTCTCGGGTAAGATGCGTATGCATTTTATCAGGATTCTTCCCGGAGATAGAGTTAAGCTTGAGCTATCCCCATACGATTTGACTAGAGGCAGGATAACATATAGACAGAAGTAAGCTCTCTAACCGGGGCTTGAAATTCTTTAAAGGAAAGTAAAATGAAAGTAAAAGCGTCAGTCAAGAAAATTTGCGATAAGTGCAAAATAATCAAAAGAAAGAGGGTTACAAGGGTTATTTGCAAGAATCCTAAGCACAAACAGCGGCAGGGATAGCCTTAAGCTGCAATAAAAGAGGAGAACAGAATGCCAAGGATTTTCGGTGTAGACATTCCTAAAAATAAAAAAATTAGAGTGGCCTTACAGTATATCTATGGTATAGGCCCTAAACGGGCTTTGCAGGTTTTAAAGGCTAATGGTATCGACCCGGAAAAAAGAGCTTCCGATTTGAGCGATGAAGAAATTTCGCAGGTTGCTTCGTTTGTCCAATCTAGCTTTCGGGTTGAAGGAGAGCTGCGCCGGGAAATTTCTCAGAATATAAGAAGACTTGTTGAAATAAGCTCGTACCGAGGCTCGCGTCATAAGAAAGGGCTGCCTGTCAGGGGCCAGAGAACGCGCTGCAATGCTCGGACACGTAAAGGTCCGAAGCCAAGGGT